>CAZGXC010000040.1:15242-19698 GCA_964529535.1 uncultured Hyphomicrobiales bacterium
AAAAATATTGGATGCAAAATGGCGGCGTAGATTTATACGTCGGTGGCTCCGAGCATGCGGTGCTTCATTTGCTCTATGCACGCTTCTGGCATAAAGTCTTATTTGATTATGGCAAGGTTTCTACACCCGAACCATTCAAAAAACTCTTCCATCAGGGTTTGATCATGGGCGCAGATGGACACAAAATGAGCAAATCCCTCGGCAATGTCGTGAATCCAGATGACGTAATTAAAGAATATGGAGCCGATTCGCTCAGAATATACGAAATGTTCCTCGGACCATTAGAAGCAAGCAAGCCTTGGTCTATGGATGGCATCGGTGGAGTAAATCGTTTCCTCAATAGATTCTGGAGGTTGATCGCAGACGAGGAAGGCAACTTACTCGATAGCGTTCAAGATATTGCCCCAAGCGCTGAGCAGGAATTCCATATCAATACAGTTATCAAGAAAGTTGCAGAAGATATCGAAGCCCTTGCTTTCAATACGGCTGTCAGCGCAATGATGATATGCTTGAATGAATTTACTAAATACGAGATTCGTCCAAAGAAATCATTGGAAGAATTCCTACTCGTGCTGGCTCCTTTCGCTCCGCATATTGCAGAAGAATTATGGAGAATCCTTGGTCATACGGATTCAATCGTTCTTCAAAAATATCCAGATTATGACGAAAGCAAGCTAAGCAAGCAGGAATTTGAGCTCGTGGTGCAGGTAAATAGCAAGATTCGCTCAAAAATCATGGTGCCAAATGGCAAAACTCAAAGCGAATATGAAGAAATTGCTAAAAAAGACGAAAACGTTGTGAAATTCCTTGAAGGATTGACTATTCGCAAAGTGATATTCGTTCCTAATAAATTAGTGAATTTTATAGCGAATTAAACAGTAGAAATTGTAGGAAAAATAGTGATCCCGGCAGGGTTCGAACCTGCGGCCCCAAGTTTAGGAAACTTGTGCTCTATCCACCTGAGCTACGGGACCATTATTTGGACTACAAAAATACTAAATATTTTCAATATTTATTAACAATTATTTCAAATAATTAGTAAAATATTATATGAATAAACTACCAAAATTAGCAATCCTCGGATACGGGAAGATGGGAAAGGCTGTAGAGGAATCCGCTCGCAAACAGGGATTAGAGATTACTGAAATCTTTGATATTGATACGCCTATCAAGCCCAATGGACAATATAATTTCGATATTGCTATTGATTTCTCCACGCCAAATTCGGTCATCGAGAATGTAAAAATAGTTTCCGAAATGGGAAAAGATATTGTAATCGGCACGACTGGTTGGTATGATAAATTATCCGTAGTAGAAACGATAATTAACTGTAATTCAAGAGCTTGCGTCTATGCCTCCAACTTTTCAATTGGTATGAATATCTTCTTTAAAATAGTGGAACGCGCTTCCGCCTTGATAAATAATTACTCTGATTTCGATGTTATGATAAATGAAATTCATCATAAAAACAAGATAGATCATCCAAGCGGAACTGCTCTTTCTCTTGCGGATATTGTCCTCGAAAATATTGATAGGAAGAAGCAAGTGGTATCAGAAATCCCCAAAGGCAAAGCCATAAAACCAGAGGATTTAGATGTATCATATTCACGAATTGGTAGCCAAATTGGCAATCACTCAATCATTATTGACAGCGAAGTTGATACTATCACTCTCAATCACAATGCTAAGAGCAGAACAGGATTCGCCAATGGTGCTGTATTCGCTGCGAAATGGCTCCACGGAAAAACAGGTTTGCATAGCTTTATTGATATAGTTTAAGAATATTCTCCAATTTACAGTATTAATATTATTCAAATTAATAAATAAATAGTATTCACTAAAATTTTAAGATATTCGTGTATATGAATATCTAAGGGCAAAAATTATGGTAAATGTAATAAATAACTCCAATATAGCGCGCCTGCCAATAAAGTCAGTTCAGCAAAGCGTGCAGAATGTCTTCCAAGGCGAGGGCATTGAAGAATATGAGGTAAATATCATTTATGTAGATTCTGAGTTCATCGCCGAGATGAATGAGCAGTATTTGCAACACGAAGGCGATACGGACGTTATCACCTTTGCCCTGAATGAAGAAGATGAAGATATTAGTGGCGAAATTTATATCTGCGCGCAGGTGGCTGCTCGTCAGGCAGAGGAGTATAAAGTTAGCTTGCAGAATGAAATCAATCGTCTGGCTGCTCATGGTGCTTTGCACTTGTGCGGATACGACGATAGCAGCGATGAATTGCGCCAAGAGATGTCTAAATTAGAAACAAAATACATGTCGGTTTAATAGAAATTTGAATTGATGTACGAGAGAATAATAGAAATAATAGTATTTGTGATGTCGGCAGTGAAGATTACGAATAAATCACTTCCCGAAATCGACTTTAAGGCGCTCGAGAACCTTGGCTATTCACAGTCCGAGATCTCGGCAGCGCTTAGTTGGATAATAAATGATACCGAATATAAAGGTAAATTCACCGTCGCAAATGCACCAAATTCCGATAATCCATTACGCATAATGATTGATTCGGAGCGCGATATTTTCACGCCTGAATCCATGAGCGAGCTGAATAATTACGTAAATCTCGGCATTATTTCTTATGAGCAAATGGAGTATATCATCGAACGCCTCTCCGCAGTGGGAGTAACAAGCCTTGATAAAGAAATGCTCAAAACAATCGTCGCTGCTATCCTATTCTCTCAATACCTAAGCGATCCAAGCAATATGAACGTCATACTGCACGGCAATGAAGCGGTTAACTAATTAATAATTCATAATGCACAATGCATAATGCATAATTATGAAGAATAGAAGAAAAGAAGAAATCAACCTCGTCATTTATAGCGGAGTTGATTTTTTTAATTATGCATTATCCATTATGAATTGTAAGTTATGCATTATAATAATGTCGCAAATTTTCCGTATTTTTGTGTTTTTTAATATGTAAATTATAAAAACAATATGCAAATAGGTATAATTGGACTTCCATATTCAGGGAAGACGACTTTCTTCCAGACTTTGACTGAGACGCAACTTGACCCAAATGCTCTACAAAAAAGAGATGCGAACCTCGCAATTGTAAAAGTTGTAGATAAGAGATTAGATGAATTTACGGAAATTTTCCAACCGAAAAAGAAAGTAAATGCTACGATTGAAATCGTGGACGTGGCGGGCATCCAAAAAGGAGAAAGCACTGGCAGCTCTATTAATGCTCAGTTCCTCGGCAAAGTGAAAACTAATGACTCCCTCATTCACGTAGTTCGTGGCTTCGAGGACGACAGCGTCCCGCATCCAGATGGATCTATTGATATGATTCGCGATATTCGCATGCTCGAAGATGAGTTCGTGTTCTCGGATTTAGCTTTCGTAGAGAATCGCTTGGAGAAATTGGATAAAGATATTCAAAAGTCAAAAAAGGACGAAGCAATTCGCGAAAGAGAATCAATGCTGAAATGGAATGAGCATCTGCAAGAAGGCAAACCATTGAGAACTTTTGACTTCCCGGCAGAAGACCAAAAATATCTTAAAAACTATCAACCACTTTCGGCAAAGCCTTTATTAATCGCGCTAAACCTTGGCGAAGACGATATCAAAAATGCACCGAAAATCTTGGAAGATGTCCGCAAAGTAATTGATTGGGAACATGTTATTATCGAGCCTTTCTCTGCTAAAATAGAGATGGAATTAATGCAGCTCAATGACGAAGAAAAGCAAATGTTCACCGAAGAATATGGCTTAACTGAAAGCGCGCTATCTCGTTTAGTTCGCTCGGCTTACCAGTTGCTTAGTTTGCAATCATTCTTCACCGTTGGCGAGGACGAATGCCGCGCCTGGACAATTACCAAAGGAATGACTGCTCAGGATTCCGCCGGAGTGATCCACACTGATTTTTATAATAAATTCATTAGAGCAGAAGTAGTTTCTTATGAAGATTTTATGAAATACGGCACATTCCCTAAATGCAAAGAAGCAGGAGTTTTCCGCCTCGAAGGTAAGGAATACATTGTAAAAGATGGGGATATTCTGCACGTTAGGCACGGATAGGAATTATTTATTAATAATTCTCATTTCCGATTATTTTTCAAATAATGAAAAATAATTACTAAAATTTTCTCAAATTAAGACTTAAATAATATACAAATAATAATATCGTCTATATCTATTCAATAAATAAACTATTATAGAAAGAATAATGATGTCAAATATCCCAGCAAAAGCTGCAAAAGGAAATTTCAGCGAAGTAGAAGGCAAATACTGCGTTCGCGATATTAGCTTAGCCGAAGAAGGCAGAATGCTAATCGATTGGGCAGAATCTCGTATGCCCGTCCTAAAAAAATTACGCGAGATGTATAGTAAAACTAAGCCTTTCAAAGGCTATAAAATTGCCGGCTGTCTTCACGTTACAAAAGAAACTGCCGTGCTGATCCGAACATTCAAAGACGCAGGGGC
>CAZGXC010000041.1:0-19458 GCA_964529535.1 uncultured Hyphomicrobiales bacterium
TCTCGTATGAGGAAATAGCAAATTTGCGGAACATAAGCCTAAGCGATGTGAAAAACTTCATATCGAGAGGCAAACAGAAATTAAAAGTAATATTACAACCATATTTTGAATATAAACAATAATAAAATATAATAATGTCGCTACAAGAATCAAATATTAAAGATCTAATTTACTTATACATAGATGGGCAAACCACCGATGTAGAAAGCAAAATCCTATTCGATGCCTTGGCTACCGATTCAGAATTGCAAAATGAATTTGATGCAGCTATGAAGTTGGACAAAGCTATCGCAAGCGATAAGGAGGTCTTGATGCCATCAGCAGAATTAACCAGCAAACTCTTCGAGAAAGCAGGCATTGCCCCACCCGAAGACAAGCCAATCGTTACTCCTCTGTTCTCTGAATTAATGCGGAATATCCTTAATAATGCAGCGGCAGGAATCGTAGCGGCTTCCTTGCTCTTCTCTGGATATAACTTAATTAAAACGATGAGCAACCCTACAAATGCTGATATTAACTCAAAATTAAATACTGAAATCATTGAGAAATATCGTATTAATCACGATAATAATAGCAAACAAAACGAGAATAACAAACAAAACCAAAACAATACACAGAACAATATCCAAGCGAATTTTGCTAAAAATGAAATTCCTATCGCTAAGTCTTCTAAAGTGGTCCATTCAGACAAAGCGACAGATATTAGCAATAATAATATTCTAAAGCAGAATAATAAGCAAAATAATAAGCAAAATAATAAGCAATTAATTGTTAGAAATAAAACTGCTAACAACAGCAATGATAATCAAATCGCTGAGAATATCGCTCCTAATAATATTAATGAATTAGCGGATAATGTAGATAATGTAGATAATGTTGATAATGTAGATAATAATACTAATAATGCGCAACCTAATAACCTCAATGCCCTCAATAATCTATATGTTCTAAATAATTCAGCAGATTTCGCGAATAATATCAATATTGATGGATATAATTTGGGAATGAATACTAACAGCTACTTTCCAATGAATATTCCGCAGGCAAGCGATTCTAAAATCTCCCTCCGATTAAACGGAGTGCTTAATACAAACTTCTTCCCGAATAGAGATATTCTCCAAAGCAATAATTTCTCCAAAAACTTAAACGCTGCGGTTAACTATCACTATTCAAATAAGCATTCTTTCGGAATAGAGGGCGGAGCAGAAGACTTCCAAATGTATGAAGTTCGCCAAGAAGACAATATCTTTAATTTCGATTTGCAGCCAACACTTTATTGGATTGGATTAAATTATCGATACACTTTTAATGCAATATCTGATATAGCTCAGATTAGACCATATACTCAGGTAACTGCTGGCGGAAGCAAGTTCGGACCAGTTACGAAGCTCGGTATTGGCATCACTTATGAATTTATGAATAATATCACCATTGGCTTGGGATATGACTGGACTTCGCTAATGTACACTGAAATGACTACTTATAAATTTACGCATAAAACAGGCTTTAATTACAGCATTTCTTATAAATTATAATTAATCAACAAGAAAAGAAAATTACTACAATGAAAAAGAATATAATAATCATATTATCACTGATAGCTCTGAATGCTTGCGTGGAGGCGACTCTGCAACCCTTCCCACAAAATGATGTCCGCCCTTTGGATTTCCCGATGAAAGTGGGGAATGAGTGGGTTTATGATATTAGCGATGCAGATGGTGAGATAATAGACGAAATGAAAATGAGCTTTTCTTCAAATAAAGAATTGGCGATAGATTCCTCCGCACCAGATTCTTCTGTGAATTGCTTCTTTTATGAAGAGCAATATACGAAATTTAGAGATAGATCGGCGCAGAATGGGGAAATGTATATGAAGGAAAACAAACTATATTCTTCGCTGAATTTGAGGTCGCACGCAAACAAAAAAGAACATATAGTATTGGCGCATTATCCGCTGACAGTCGGCAAAGAATGGCACAAAGTAATATTCGAGAAACTGCCCGGGCAGATGCCAATAAAAGAAGTAAGAAGAGTAACAAGGCAGTTCGATACGACTTTCGCCGGAAATACATTTAGGCAATGCTCCGAAATCGAAATATGCTGGACTTATCAGAAAGGACCACAGAAAGATGAGTTCAAAATCGGACGATATATATTAAGCCCCAAAATAGGAATAATATATGAAGAAAGATCGTTGGACGGAAATATCATTGAAAAAAGAAGCATTAAAAAATATAATCTAAAAAACAGCAAATAAACAAACCCAATTTATACTATAATCGAAGGGATAGACTATGAATACTCACCAAACAAAAAGATATAAGTAATTACAATACAATATACTTATATGCTTTTGATCCCTTATACAATGATTTTGGCAGGACCGCCAAACACTACTAACGCAGGCGGTCTCCAAAATCAATAAACTAACAAGAGAATATGAACAAGACAATGCGAACAAGACAAACAGGCAGGACGATACACACTATACACGATTCAATGTTTTAATAAAATAGCAATAATAAAAAAAGTAATAAATAAATAATATTTTAACTAAAAGGAATTTAGAGATGAAATCTAAACTATCTACACTGCGATTGAGCTTGACAATAGCTCTCGCATTCATCATCGCCTCGATGAATCTATCAGCCCAAGGCGGAGGCGGAAACAATGATTGGCAAGATTCTATCAATACGAGTATTGAGTATCTTAACTTCGTTAAACAGACCGGTAAATCAATGAATTACGATGTCAATCGCTATTTGCAAAGAGAAATGCGATTCAAATACGATTTACCAAGAAATCAGAATCTTAACCTCAATTTTGAGTTGATTACAACTCCAATATCAATCCCAGATTATCAGTTAGCAACAACTGCTACTCTACAAAACACTATTGTGCATTATGATCCTAATACCATAGGTAATTACTATATCATGGTAAAAGCTACAAATGCTGATAATCCACAGCAAACCCATAATTTGCTATTATTAATTAACGTAAGATCAGATGGGCAAACAAAATGCGCAACAATTAACGGAACAGCTACTATTACTATCCCTGATGATGTTAAAAACATGCTCGGATTAAGCAAATTCTCAATAAAAGTGCGCGGGCTTGGCAATCGTGGAACACAGGAAATTAGTGGAACAATACCATCTAATTACGCTATCCCATATTCATTTAGCGTAGTAGAAGGGACTTATTCATTAGAGCTAAGATTAATATCAGATAAACCAAACAGGCAGCATTTCCGCCAAATGTATTTCTATTATTCAAATAGTGATCCAAATTATGCCACACCAAGTAGTTTATTGGCAAAATGCGACACAACTATTACAGCGGACTTCAATATTACTAATGAGTTAATGCCCGAAGTTGTTACATTTGTAGGAGAGGAAAATTACTACCAAGCAATCTATTTAGCAAAAGGACAAACCTATACACGCCAATTTACTGCCGTATCTTCAAAAAACAATCCAGTAACATACAGTTTCCATAATGAGTTTAGTAATGATCCAGACATAACTGCTTCTATTTCAGAAACTGGTTTGTTTACTTTTACTTCTCAAAAATCAGGCAGTTTTGTTTATTGTGTCGATGCGGTAAGCACTGTGGATACATTCGCCCACTCATGTTCACCTTTTATGTTAATTGGCGTAATAAACAGTAGTAACATAGCAGATACTGCAAAGTGTGCCGTCATCAAAGGCAATATTAGACTTGGAGATGCAAGAGATCAATATGAGGCAAATAGTCTTATTCATGCTAGTGCTATACTAAGTAACTTAGAAGTGCAAAGCCAATTATTCCATAAAGCCCCCTTTGCTTTTACACAAAGTCCAGTCATAGTAGATTCAGCAACCGGTAATTATTCAATCTTGGTTCCAAAAGGCGAATATAAAGTAGCTTTCTCATTAGATTATAATGGTCGCTATAGATTCTACAAAAATGCAATAGGCATCAATAATGCTCAGGTGTTAACCCTTAACTGCGGCGATACTTTAATCCTTGATTCAGTAACATTCTACCCAGTTAGACAGCCAATCGATACTGTAAAATGTGCTGTGATAAAAGGCGTAGTGAAAGATACTACCGAATTTGCTAGAAGATTTGGAACGCAAGGTATGATAGCAACAGCTATTTTGAAGCAAAACGTAGATACAACTGATTGCTATTATGAACATCGCCCTATTACTTATTCAAGTAATGTTGATAGCAATGGCGTTTATTCAATCTCTGTTCCAAAAGGCGATTATGTAATTCAATACTCAATACGTAGAGTAGCAACTCAATATTATAAGAATGCCCAGGTATTTGCTTCAGCACAAGTAATACCTGTGAATTGTGGCGATACTATTACCTTAGATACAATGTATCTTAAGCATTACGGAGACAAAGAGCCGCCAACTTCTCACGCTGTTATTACATACAAAATAAAGGGAAGAGTATATGATGCTCAAGATCAAAGCAAAGGCGTAAAAGCACAGTTGAAGATCTTCAACGTAGCAAATAATAATGGAAATGAGGATGATGACGAAGATGAATATGGCAACAGAGGATATACTTATGCGAATTCAGATGCAAATGGAAATTATGAAATAACTTTAAATATCCACGTGCAGGGCAACCTCGCTGTGCCTACTATACCAGTTAAGTTATTAGCTTTGCCATTCAAAAACAAAGGGAAAGATGCAATTCAATACGAACCACAATATTATAACCAAGTGGCAACTATCGAAGAAGCTAGCGTAATTACATTAGATTCTAACTTCATCAAAAATAAAGATGCTCGATTCAACTTCCCATTAGCAAGAAAACAATCGGCAATCGTTTGGAAACACGTAATTAAGGGCAAAGTAAGCAATTCAGATAACACGCAAAACGTGATGGGATTAGTAACCCTAATTCGCAAACCAGACGCTACTCAAGCAAATAATAACTTTGAGTTCAAGAACGTCCCAACAGATACAGTCGGTGGATATAAATTCGATAACGTTCGCCCGGGCAATTACATTGTATTCGCAATTCCAATAGCAGCCCCATTAATGCCAGGTTTCTACAAAGCAGACGACCTAGCAGCTTGGAGCTGGGAAGAAGCAACAGAAATAGTAATACCAAACGATACAGTTACATTGCCAGAAGCAAACTACCTAATCAAATTGAGAAACTTCTCCACAAATGGCGGAAGCGGAATCATCAGAGGTAAAGTAGCTGCAAACGGCGCTGCACAAGGAATCATCCAAGGCTCAAGCCCAATCGATTTAGGTCTCGGTAGCGTATTTATGGGAATTTTCGATAAAAATGGCAAAGCCGTTAGATACACATACACAGACGAAAACGGAAACTTCTCATTCTCGAATTTAGCGGGAGGAAAATTCACTGTAACAGCAAGCAAATACGGATATACATCAGCAGCGCAAACCATCGAAGTTAGCTTAGATAAAAATGGTGCAGCTACTGAATATAACGGAGCAAGCCTGATACTAACCAAAAAAGACCCTGTTTCAAGCGTTTTAGATAACCAAGCAAAAGAAGCAAAGGTCTATCCAAACCCAGCAAATGCAATAGCTAAAATTGATTTTGAAGCTGAATCTGGCAGAGCAGTAATGACTATTAGCGACGTGCAAGGAAACGTAATCCTTATGAATAACATCAGCACAAATAGCGGAGCTAATACTCAAGATATCGACACCAGAAGCCTATCAAATGGATTGTATATCATTAAAATACAAACAGAAACAGGCAAAATCATTAGCACAATGATCACGGTAGCTAAATAAAATAACACATTATTTCAATACCTATAGTAGCCTTCGTCAAATAATAAACGAAGGCTGCTTTTTTTTCTCAGAAAATAAAGAGCAAAATAATATAATAATAAAAATATTTTTTGTATATTTCAGAAAATTTTCGTAATTTAGTGTTCTTTTTTGTGCAGAATATCCTCGCACAAGATGTGAAGTTGTAAATAATAATAAATAATAAACGGTAAAAATCAATATGTATGCAGTTGTAGAAATAGCAGGAACACAATTCCAAGTGCAGGAGAACGACGTTCTGCGCGTTCCTTATTTAAGTGGCAATATCGGCGATGCTTTAACTTTCGACAAATTATTGCTCAGCAGCAATAACGAAGAAGTAAATATCGGCAAGCCATATATCGGTGGCTCAGTTAATGCTAAAATCATCGCTCACGGCAGAGATGCCAAAGTGTTAGTATTCAAGAAAAAACGCCGCAAAGGATACAGAAAATTAAACGGTCACAAACAGCAATTCACTAAAATTGAAATCACTGGAATTAGCTTATAATTAGCTACCAAATTTCTATTTTATTCGTCAATAATAAAATAAATATAAAGGAATAAAGTAATGGCTCATAAAAAAGGTGGAGGGTCGTCCCGAAACGGTAGAGACTCCAATGGTCAAAGAAGAGGCGTTAAAAGGTTCGGTGGCGAACACGTAGTTCCAGGGAATATATTAGTCCGCCAATGTGGCACTAAATTCCATCCGGGCGAAAATGTAGGCTTGGGCAAAGATTACACTATCTTCTCTGTAATAGAGGGACAGGTAAAATTCTCCCGTGGCTACAATGACAGAAGAATTGTATCGGTATTACCATTCAATTAATCTTCTTTTTTTAAAATTACATTTAATAACTCTTTACTTGCAAAAAAAGAGCTTACGAAAATAATTAATCGTAAGCTCTTTTTGATTTGGGTAAAATCAAGGAAGCAATCTTTTTCATCTCTACTCCTTTACAATTTTCATAGTTTTGGTAATACCGTTTTGGAATGAAGTAATAAAGTATGTCCCGGCAGGAATTGGCGCAAGATTAATACATTTGTTGTTGATTGTTTCATAACAATATTCCTTTAAAAAATTTAAAGATGAGTTGGTACCCATTTTAATTGTTATGACTAATGTTTTTTAAAATTATTTTGTTACAATATAAAATAAATTATTCTTTTTTTATCGCTTCGCATAAATACACTCACAGATGAAGTTGTGAGTGTTGCGCAATTTTTATTTTATGAATGAGAGGAGTTGAGAGCTAGTTATGGTTAAATTGTATATACAATATTTTAATAACTTTTATCGATTATAGGGCTATCTGCCACCCTCCAAGGAGATCCTAATATCCATTCCGACCTGAGTTGTTGTGAAACCAGGAGAACCCACACCTTCGTTGAAAGTGCCTTCGTAGCGGAAGAAGCCAGATACTCGGACTACGTTGCTGATGGTATACGTGCCGCGAGGCTCAATGACTATTTGCTTGTTCCCTGTTAGAACTCTACCGTCTTTAGGGTTGTTGCGTTTCATTAAATCATAAGTGGAGATCTTATTTGATTTAAATGAGCCGAGCATGCTAATTTCAAAGTCATTTTTCAGGACGATTCCCAAGAATGGCAATTCAAATCCTTTCATTGTATATCCTGCTTGCAATTGAATTTCTTCTGATGAATTTCTCGAAAGAGTTGCTTTCTGCACGGCTGAAAGCATGTAGTTGTTTGTGGAGTTCCATACCAATCGAACATTCAGGATACCGTTTATCATTTTTTCATCAAATGTGGTATTGATTCCAATCATTGGCATAAATCCTGTTTCGACACTTTGTCCATCTATTACTCTACCATTATCGGTAACTCTAAAGTTTTCAGTATATTTAGAGGTGTATGAATGGTCAATCGTCATTCTCTTAATTAGAGAGCTCCAAAGCGGGAATTTCTCTAAACCTTCCCAGCTTAATCTCCAGTTCATTGCTGGGAGGAATCTTCCGATTTTCCCTTTTGTGATTGAAAATGCTTCTAATCCTTCAAAGAAGGCATCTGAAACAGCTTCCATTTTCGCAACATTTTTGGCTAATGTGTCGAGCGTCGGGTCTGCATCAATTTGCTTTTCTCGAGCGTCATAGATATCAATAATCTTTTCAGCTGTATTATTAAATACATTGATTCCGAATATCTTAGGCAAAGACATGAATGTCTTGGATAGCTGTTGCGTAACGAATATATTAGAGAAAGTTGGGATACCGTTGCTATCAGCAGTAACCGTAGAGGTTTTGTTGTATTGCATAGTAGTATTCCAGTTTACGTCGAGCCTTGCGCCCTTCCAAAGTTCTTTTGTGGTGCGCGCCTCAAAGTTATTGGATTGTCTATACGCATCTTGATAAACGCCGTTGGCGGGTCTTCTGCCGGGTGTTGTCTGGAATCCAAAGTATGGGAATTTATCAGATGGCACCATGGAGAAACTTCCGTGCGGATTGGAGACTAAACCAAGTTGATATGCACCGCTTGGACCGAGGAATTCTTCGTTCGTTTGTCCGCCGATTGTCCGGAAGAAATTGGAGAATCCACTGCCACCGAACACGCCAGGGTTTTGCGCGCTGTTTTGTTGGGAGAAAGTAACATCTAATTTTTCGTAATCAAAGAATATATATTGAATTACATCGCCAACAGTGCTAAGGAAAGTCGTGGATTTCTTCGCTGTATCTAATTGAGTGTTGCGTCTGTCTTTTACTTCAGTTCCATCGAAAATATTATCGCCGAACTGCTTCAGTTTGAAGCCCATTTTGAAGCGAATATCGTTATTATACATAGCATTTTTCACCCTGTCCATCAAAGCTGGGTCGGGCTGCATTGGATTATTCCAACTGTATGTGGTGCGATAACTTGCGCTCATATCGACCATTCTGTTGAATAGAATACCAAATGGCAACCTTGGTGTTAGGTTCAGGTCGAAAGTTTGCGTGTGCATTACGTCCGTTCCGAAATTAAATGGTTTCCCGTTGTTGAAAAACATTTGTTTTGCTAATTCGGCACCAGTTCTTTGTCTGCCAAATTCATCAAGTTCCATTGGCACTAAAGAGCTTGTAGTATTGAATGAATATCCAAGTATCGGGCTTAATATTCCATTTTCAGTAATTTTCCAATTTAATTCCGCCATCCTCTCGGAGCCAAAGTTTCTAAAAACTGGGGAAGGATAGGTGCTGAAGCGTGATTGCTCAGTCGTTCTGCTTCTATTTAGAGAGAAAGTAGAGTTGAATCTATTTGGCAGGAAGTTAATCTTCCAGTCGCTATAAGTGCCTAATACAGGAACTTCCGGACCAACAGCCCAAGAAAGTGGCTTTAACGATAAGATATCTGGAATAGTAACGGCATATTGAGCGTTAAATCTCCAATTCCAGAAGAATTTTTCTTGCACGTTTGGATTGCGTTCAAATTCTTGGCTGTGGGAGAAGTTCATTACCAATCTATTAAGAGTCTCGCTTATTAACCAATGCGAAATTGGAATACCGAATTTAAATCCGGTGATAGCGAGGTTGTCGCCTACTTTTATTGCTTGAGAGCGCGTGCGAATATTATCAGATTGCGCTTGTGCTGCTTCAGCTGTCGAGCCATTTAATAGGGCTTGACGATAGACGGCTTGCGCTGCATTTTCTACTTCAATATCGCTATTCGGCATATATTGAGGAGATTGATTATTCTCTACGTGAGAATATGAAACAGGAATGCGCGTTTCTCTGAAGGAATTTGGCGCAAACTTCTCAAGATTTGCGTTCATTGCTACGCTCCAATCGGCATTTACTGCGCGGTTGCCAAAGCGTTCTTCTAATCTATGGAAGTTAGGTTGAGTATATCTAATATTGGCATTTACATTACCTAAATCTGCGAGCTTGACATCGGCGCTTGCCAATGCTGCCCAATCTTTGGAGCTTTCTGGATTCAGCAGGCGAAGCTCATCTACCCACATAGTTGTGGTAAGTTCATTCGGGTATTGTGCGGCTGAATTAGAGATACCGTAACCGATGAATTGCACTCTCGTCATTACTGGATTGCCTCGCACGGCATAAGTAGCTCCTGGTTCATTCGGAACAGGGAACTCCATGCGTCTGAAAGTGCCGATAGAATCGCGTGCTTGCTTGATAGCGGCGAGTTCCACCATGTCTATGCTTATATCTTGCCAACCCATATTGAGAGGTCTGCGATATTCATAGTAGTTGGCTGAATCGATACCAAAACGGAAGATTGAATATGCCTTCGGAGTGCCGCCTTTGTATGGCATTGATCCATCACCATGAATGAAGAATTTTATGGTTTTATAATTGAACATATCCAGAGGACGAATGTATTTAACGGCTAATCTTTCCTCGCCATAGCGCAGATTTTTAACGCTAATCGAGAGGGATTGCTCATTTAAATTCGTTACGTCATTAGGATTTGTAGAAACTAATTTCGGAGGTTTAACGCCCGGAGGCATCGTGTAGTATGTTGGAGCATCACTATTATCATAGAGATTTACAAATTCTACGCTCATCGTGGAATCATCGGCTGCTACGTTGGATTGTAAGTTGTTATTGCGTTGCCATTGAGAGCCTACTAATTTCCAATCTACGATTATTGCTTTGAAGAATCCGCCCTGCATCCTGAAGCGTGCGTATTGAATATTCGAGAACGAAGGATTACCAATGCGCGATGTTGGCTTGCGAATTGGAATGCGCCAAGTCAAGAAGCCTGTTTTGCGATTTCCGCCAACGATTTGCGGATTTCTGCCTTCGGTAGTATCTAAATTGATTTCGTAGGAGAAATAGCTGTTCGTCGTGGAAAGAGATTGCCCATTTGCGGGGTTTAATATTTCCGTATCGGGATAGCGTCCAGCTTCGGAAGAACTGGCATTGCCCTCGTAGTTGTTGTATTTTTCGAAGTCGTATTCACTGCGACTATTATCATCTTTATTAAAGTCAAAATAGAAATTATCTCTTGCTGGATCCGCTTCAAGATTTAATGGATGCGGATAGACGGTTTTTTCGATGGCATCAGGGATTTGGTCAATACCAACGTCTTCTCCCGGATCAATAATATTATTCGGAATAGGATTAGCTTCGGTGATTCCATCTTCTGTATTTAGCGACATATTCGGGATAACGTCCTCGCTGATGAGACCTAAATCCACATGAACCTTGGTTGTATGGTCTACTATTTCAGGCTTCATCGTGATTTCAAGATATTCAATATTATCTTGGTCGAAGTTTGTATAGAAAGATGAGATCAGCTTTTGAATACCGCCCCATATTTTTTTTCTATTTTCTGGTTCATTTGAAAAAACATTCGTGTTATCAAATTGAGGATTTAATGGATCCAAAAATTGAGGATTGTTATTGTAAATACCTCTGATACTTGGATCAAAACGGACGTATAAGGCTGAAGTCTTGGAGAAACCGCTGCGGATTTCCTTCTGGGGCCACACGTCTTTTATATCAATTCTTGGATAAGCGAAAGTGTACCAAATTAAATGGGCGCGATATAAATTCCTATCTGCGGGATTTACAGTAATAGTAGTATCTTCCGGAGGGGCGGAATATCTCCATTGATATGGAGTAGTGCCTAATGTAATGCTTCGTAAAGAGCCTTCAAAATCATCGAGATAAACAACGGGGGCGCCATCGTCTGAAGTAACATCAGAATACTTTTTATTCGGAGTGGGCAAAGTCATAGCCCATTCGCCTTTGAATGAAATATTCGATGGGGCTTTTGTCTCATAAAACGGTAGGAAATCCAAGGCTTTCGTGAGCCAAGGGGTGTCCCAATTCGTCTTCGTATCAAAGCCAAACATAGTGTTAGTATATGGTTCTTCGCTCAATCGGGCTCTATCTTGTAGCGATGATAGACTATACCGCATTAAAGTAAAGCCGATATTCGTATTCAGCTCCCGCGTTTTGAATAATTGATAATCCCCTCGAATACCCATCAGGGTCTTCGTCGCCATATTCATAATGTCTTGGGATTCATATTCTATGCGAAGATTAGCATTTGGAATACTGGCTCGTGGATTAATTAAGTTGATAATACCATTATCATAATCTACTGTATAATCGGAGTTTTCTAATAACTCAATTCCATCAAGGAAGACCTTTACGGAATTGCGCGGAATAGAGAAAAATCCTATGTAAATTCTATTGCTTGATTTACCTGATACTTCACCAGAGATAACGAATCTGTCGCGGGCAGTATTGAGTCGGGCAGCTTCGTAAGTAGTATCGTAAACATCTGTGTACATATACTTATCCGCAAGCTGTGGAGTGCCTTGCTTCTCGAAGTATTCTTTTAATCCATCGGAGAACGGCTTCCTGCTCGGGAGGGTGATTTCACCCAAATATGTATCGAAAAATGGGGGACGAAGGTCGAATTTACCATCGCCGGGAGGGGCACCATTGGTTCCTGTTTGGTCAACTCGGAAAATGGTTACTAATTTATCGGGAGCATCAGGTAAAATGTCCACGGAATCATTCGTCGGATTATAATACCAAATGTTTACATTTGTCTCACTTAAATTTACATTTGAGGCATTGATAGAGAAGACGTTCTTCATCTGTCTTTCCCAAAGCGTCTTGAATCCCGGCTGCATAGCCGGACGATAGATCAGCTTTAGCACTAATGTATCGTTAATGTTCACAGTTGGGTCAGATGCGAATGTGCCGTAATAAATATCATCTTCTTTCGCTGTGGTTGGTCCTTCGATTCTATACGCGACGGCATAATATCTATCGTTTCTCATACTGCTGATGGTCAGCGTTCCGAGGTTTCTATCGAATTTATATCTATTTGAGTCTATTCTAATGAAGTTACCGCGCTCCACCTCTCCACTTTTTGGATAGGCAGATTTAACATTAATGGGGTATCTCTCTCCATATTTTCGCGGTGGCAAGTCAGCTATTGCTACGGATTTAGCGGAAATTGGGTTGTTTAATGGATCAGCAGATGCCTCCCATACTTCTATTTCCTTTACTCTATGATATGCTGAATGGTAATCATTCGGCGTAACGGGGATATTTGGTCTGAAATATTCATCATAGATTCTGAAATAAGCCGTATCAATGAAGAAGTGGTTTTTCGCATAATCATAAGGACGGATTGTGAAAGATTGCTTTGAAGTGCCGCCCTTTACGTCCATTATCTTCTTTTCGCCACGTTTTTGAGAAAAGATAGTTTTTAAATATACAGGACCGAATTGGAAATCGGCACGAACACCGAATAATGATTCGCCGCCACCAATCAAGCTGGATTGAGTCGGTAAATTCACATTTCCCAGTTCTACCAATTTTATTATTTCGTCGTCTTCGCCTTCGTATCCTACTTTGAATTTATTATCGTATTCGCGTTGTTTTTGGGTGTTCCAGTCAGTCGATAGCCTTAATTTATCGCCGATACCACCGCTTACGAGGAATTTAATATCTTGGTGGAAGATTGGCGATGATTGGGTCTGCCCGAATTGAGAGAGCCTGCCCATATTTTGCGAATCCCATCTCCAACCGACTTTTAGGTTTAAGCTACCGCGCACATCAATATTGATTGTTGGCTTCCCGAATAGATTTAATACTGGATTCGGAGGCAATGGGATTGTTAGCCCTGTTGCTTGGCTTATCATTTTGTCTAAATCATTGCCGGTGAGTGCTTTCTTTAAGTCGTAACTATATACTAATGAATCTCTTATATTCCTTTCGATGTAGCCTTTTCTTAGCAATAAATATTCATCTATATCAGTTAAGTATGGGTCATTAATATAGTTGCTATCGACGGAATAAATATTCTTTACGAATTTCAGGGAGGAATCCAGCTCCATAGCTTTTTTGAATTTCGGAGGTGGAGTATTGTTAAATTCTGCCTTCTTATTTGGTATGGAAGTCAGTCTTCTTATTGGTTTTGGTTTAAGTATCGAGAGTTGATATTTGCTTTTGTGTTTTTTAACAGTATCTATTTGAATATCTTCAAGCTGTAGTAAAATCGGTAAATTAGCAAGAAGCTTAAGAGTCGAGGTAGGTGAATTTTGGGTATATAAATACGAATGCTTTTCGGATGAGAATACCGAAAGCGTGATAAAAACAATTAGAAAAGCAGGAAGCGCTGTTCTAAAAATTCTAAAATATTTTTTTAACATTAAAATAGTTTCGTATTATTACTTAAACAAAATAGTATATGACTTTTTTTCTATAGAAATTCCTAATATTTATACCAAAACTAAATTATTAAACTGTTAAAAAATCTGATGTATTACTATTAAAATTAAATGTCATCTTTATATGTTCTGTCTTAAAGAATGTAAATTACTAATTTTTTTTTAAAATAACAAAAAATATATCTCTTTCAGACTTATATTATTCATTATCTGTGGAATTTTGTTGATAGTTCGTAATTGCTCTCAACTTTCCTGCCAATGTGCAGTTTGACGTATCCGCCGAATATCCACAGCTGTAATTGGTCGGAGTAATTCGCGCTATAGTTTTGTCCGCTCGTGCCTCCGGGGATTGAAGTATAAACGAATTGCTGGCTCATATCGCTTACGAATTTGCAAGCGGAGCCGATGATTACTTGATATGGGGAATTGTAATCATATTCTAAGTTGTTTAGCGTGCTGCCATTCCCACCAACTTGGAAGCGTTCCATCACAAAAGATGGGCGCAAAAATTGATTCTCTGCGAATTTATGCTTTATCTCTACAAAATGCTCGCTACCATAAACCCAATCTGTCGGATTATTGCTTTTAAAGCGAGTCGTCAAGCTATCAATTGTTTGCTTATACGTAACTATAAATAAAGAATTGATGTCGTGTATAGACGAATTTCTATAATTCTTAATATATGGATCGTTCGGATTATCCAAGATGTTTAGCAATTTATTGCTTGCATAATTTCTTATCAACATATATTTAGCGAAATATCTTTCGCCGAGTTCATCTAAAAATACATTTCGTAGCAAATTCTTATAAAACTCATTGAATATCATCGACGAAGGGAAGGTCGGCATCATTCTGAAGTCCCATTTTTTTAGGCGTTCCAATCCACCCTTTTCCGCAACGCTTAACTCTGAATATTTACTGATTAATATTGATCGCAGTTGCTTTGTGATCTTTTCTGCCATTGGGGAAAATAAATCACTTTGCATTAACTGGGCATCGCGGTAAGAATATCGGAAAGCATTTTTGAGCAATGAATCTAATCGAATTGCCCTTGATGGATTATCCCAATATTTACTAAACGCCGCAAAGCGAGTGCTGAAGAGTTTATTATTTGCTGCTGCTACAAATAATCTCTCTGGGTTCAAGATATATGGCATTTCGCTTTCGCTGATATATCCAGTCCAATTTGTATATTTATCTCTAATTAATGGGATAGTTGAATTTACAGCTTCATTACGGGTTGGAATATGCCCGCCCGTAGCCATTGCGATGTTCCCCGATTTGTCGGAGAAAACGAAATTGAAAGCGGGGGAATGAACCTTCCGAACGGATTGGAGGAAACCATCCCAATTCTTGCTGCGTGCAATATGATAGATATGTTCTATATCATCATAATTAGTGTTGCCAGCCCAATTATATCCGATGCAATATTTTCTATAGTAATTGTTGGAGGCTTTGGCATTCTTAGGTTTATCCTTTGGGATTTCAAAATTGTTTAAATGATAATCCGAAATGATCATCGATCTGGATGTCGCTCTTTTATAA
The DNA here is from genome assembly GCA_964529535.1 of uncultured Hyphomicrobiales bacterium. GTDB lineage: Bacteria > Bacteroidota > Ignavibacteria > Kapaibacteriales > UBA2268 > CALLXS01. The sequence continues at coordinate 15,499 of CAZGXC010000041.1, forward strand.
TAAGTGTGTATAGGCTGATTCTTAATGTTGACCGTGTCGATAGTATATTTGAAGCGAGCCGATGAACTATCGGAAGATAAGTAAAAATCAGGTTTCTTCTCGTCTATTGTTTCAATAAAATAGTCAAAATCATCTGCCATCGAATTGGCGATTCCCCACGAGATATTGTCGTTCCTGCCAATGAGCATAAGCGGAGTGCCACAGAGGATTAGCCCCGTTAAGTTGTAATTGGAGCAAGTCAATTTTGCTTGATAGAACTGAGTGGGATTCGTAAGCGGCAGATGCGGATCATTCGCCATTACGCCGAATTTATTGTTTCCCTTTGTGCTAATTACAGCCCAAGCATTTGAGCCAGTGCTACCGCTACCAAGCGATAAATATGGCAGTATTTGGGCGAGGTTCGCAAAAAAATCATTGTCTATATTTGCTTCTGAATGGGCGAAAGATCTTCCTGAATTATTGAAAGCAATTGGCTTCGCTGGCTGTGGAACAGTCGAGTTTGAATCTTTTAGAGAGGAATCGAGTGCGCTTTTATAAGTGTTGTTCTCATAAATTAGCGGAGCGTACTTCGGATATTCTCCGATTAGCGATAATGCCCTTTGGCTTCCGAATTTCTCGGCTATTTCTCCCATAGCAATATCGTTTGTGAATCCGGGAGAATTGCGCAGAGCAAACAGTTTGAAGATAGCAATGCAATCTTCGGCAGACCATTTAGCAGGGAGGTAATCCAGAGTGCTGAACTCCACTGGCAGTTTGTTTAAATGACTTTGGATATAATGATTCACACCAGATGCGAAAGATTGCAAAATAATTCTTGATTCTGGACCTAAGTTCCTATAAATTTGCGAAGATAAATTTTTCAAATCAAATCCGCGAATGAATTTATCATAAAGCAATTCATTGCTTCCGAATATTTCAGCAAGCTCACCTTTTGCTAATCTACGGAGATAATCCATTTGCCATAGCCTGTCTTCTGCCTGGGCATAGCCAAGAGAAAAGTATAAATCTTGCTCCGAATCAGTGATAATATGCGGAATGCCATAATCATTTCTATAAATTTTTGCCTCACTTTTTACTAACTCGGTCTTGTATTCAGCCGTATCCGATTGCAGGGAGTTCATTACAATCTTCACTGCGAAAATGATAAAAGCGATACCAAGAATAATAAAAGTAATCGTCAGGGTTGCTATTTTATTGATTTTAAAAGTCATAAACAATATTAAAGGAACAATATGAGAAAATATCTAAACCATTATGGATATTCTAAGAACTACAAAAATAAGACTTATCGCCCAGATAATTAATATAATTCTTGGGAAAAACTTAATATTTTGAGAATATATACGATAATAATAACATAGATAAAGAATATAGTGTTAATTTTTGCACAATTTATGCGATTTTGTTTGTAAATTGTCTAAATTCTATTATATTTGCGTATGTTTAAGTAATTAATAAGCGGAGTAAATTATGTTAGCAGGAAATTATGTACTTGTGCTACACTCTCATCTACCTTGGGTTTTGCATCACGGTACTTGGCCCCACGGAGAGGATTGGCTTAATGAAGTAACAGCGGAATGCTATATCCCGCTACTAAACGCATTTAACGAATTACTGAATGATGGTATTACTCCCAAAGTAACTATCGGTATCACTCCAGTGCTTTGCGAGCAGTTGGCTCATCCAGAATATCCAGAGATATTTAAGGAATACTGCAAGAGCAAAATAGAAGGTGCGAAATTAGATAGGAATTATTACAAGGAACGAAATTATAATGGGCATCAGATCTACTTAGCAGAGTATTGGCAAAAGTGGTATAGCGATAGGCTTGATGATTTCGAAACTAAATACGATTGTAATATTGTTCAATCTTTTAGAGAGCTACAAGATAGAGGAGCGATTGAGATAATCACTTGCGCTGCTACCCACGGATATTTGCCACTCTTGCCGACGGAGAAGTCTATCAATATGCAGATTAAGTTGGGCAAAGAGAATTATATCAAGCATTTCGGCAGAGAGCCTCGCGGTATTTGGTTGCCAGAATGCGCTTATCGCCCATCTTACGAATGGCATTCATATCTGCCAATAGCTCCGTATAATATTCCACAATGGAGACCGGGGATAGAGCAATTCCTCGCTAAGCATAATATTAACTTCTTCATTACTGATGAAAAGCATATTGCGGAAGCGTCGCCAATCGGATATTATAAAGATGGGAATCATGATGACTTTAAGCCGCTGTGGGTAGAAAATTATCATCTTGAAAAATCTCCGCTGAAAATATTCAACGTAGCTTCTTCCGAAAATGTATCTAATGGCACGGCGAAGGTATTCGCAAGGCATCATGATATTTCAATGCAAGTCTGGAGCGGAAAGTCTGGCTACCCGGGGAACCCAGATTACCTCGATTTCCATAAACAGGAATATGAAAATAAATCACGTTTGCGCTATTGGAGGGTAACGGATTCAGAAGCCGACATGATGTATAAACAGTTGTATTATCCAGAATGGACTGAAGATAAAATTGATCTACAATCCAATCACTATATCCATCATTTGGAGAACTCTGCGAATTATTATAAGAATAATAAATATCAAGATGCCGTGATCTGCACGCCATTTGATACGGAGCTTTTCGGGCATTGGTGGTTCGAAGGTCCAAGGTTTATTAAAGCTGTTCTGCGCGGATTAAACTTCTCGCCATGGGTCAGCACAGCTACTTGCTCGGAAGAAATTGAAAAGATGAACCCATCAGAGGTAATTCGTATGAACGAAGGCTCGTGGGGAGAGAACTTTAATAATGACGTTTGGAGCAATAAGGATAATGTCTGGACTTGGGAGCATATTTATAATGATGAAAATGCACTGACGAGCTTCCTCGATAAATATCCACTGAAAAAACTAACGAAGAAAGCATTGCGAATACTCAAGCAAGCATACAGAGAGTTACTGTTAGAGCAAAGCTCCGATTGGCAATTCTTGATTTATACTCAATCCGCAAGGGATTATGCTGAGATAAGACTTGCTAATCATCATAATGATTTTAATAAATTATTGGGCTTCGCTGAAAAAGTCCAAAACAAAAACAGATTAACTAAAGAAGAAGACAACTACCTGATTGAATGCGAGAAACGCGATTCTCTATTTGAGGAAATCGACTTGGCTTGGTGGAACGACGAAGGATTTTAATGATTGATAAAAAGAAGATTCTTAAAAATATAGCGACCCTATCGGTCTCAGAAATTGTAAATAAAGGCGTAGTATTAATTACGTCTTTATACTTAATGCGGCAAGTAACGCCAGAAGGCACGGGAATAATAAATTTCGGAGATTCATTCTCCAGCTTTTTTATGTTTTTGGTAATATTAGCATTTTACCAGATTGGCTCCCGCGAAATAGCAAAACGGACCTTCGATACCGCGAAAATTGTAAATACAATTCTAACCTTGCGCGTGATCTTGGCAGGATTTGCCGCGATTGTTTATGTGGCTGTTCTTTATAATTTGAATATAGATGCGGAGACCAAAAGCGTTACATACGTCTATATGATTCTATTGCTGACCAATGCGCTGAACCTCGATTGGGCATTCCAAGGAATGGAGAGAATGGGGGTGATGGCAACCCGCCAAGTCTTGACGAGTTCGCTGACATTAGCAGGCTTTTTAATTTTTGTGCATGGTAGAGATGACGTTATCCCAGCTGCTTTAATAACTGCGCTTTCGGGCTTATTAAATGTATTGATGTTGCTGGCATATTATCATAAAAGAGAGAATAAATTCCGCTTCGAGATAAATCGCGAAGTATTGCAGTTAATATTAAAATCAATTCTTCCCCTGTCTATATTTATTTTCTCGGTTACATTGCTAAATAGAGCTAACATCTTAATTATGGAGTTCTATGATATTAGCAAAACAGATATGGGGATATTCGTAGGAGCATATAAATTTATTACTTTTGGGG
>CAZGXC010000042.1:0-17716 GCA_964529535.1 uncultured Hyphomicrobiales bacterium
ATATTAATTATTATAATAATTATTTTGTTTCTGCTATCTTTATGTCAAATTTCTCGTGGCATTTCGGGCAAGTTAGGTATTTATCCCATTCGCCTTCATTTTTCTTGAATCGTATCTCTAAATGCTTGTTTTTGCAACTTGGGCATTCTTGGGATATCGGTTCGTAATTTGTGATATAGTCGCATTCTGGGAAGTTTGTGCAGCCCCAGAAGGATTTGCGTGATTTCGGGCTATTGCGTTCCGTCAGGCTGCCTTCGAGGCATTTCGGGCACTTTATGCCGGGGACGGTTATTTGCTTTATTCCTTTGCACTTTGGATAATCCGTGCAACCGTAGAACTTCCCATATTTTGATGAGCGGATAAACATTGGCTTGCCACATAAATCGCAGATGATTCCTTCGGCTATTTGTGGTGGTGCTTTTTGTTCTTTTTCGCCCTTTGGTAGCGGCTTAGTGCTTTTGCACTCTGGATATTTGGAGCATCCCAAGAATCTGCCATTTCTGCTAACTTTTATGACCATTTCGCTTCCGCATACTTCGCAAAGTATTTTCTCGATTGCGTCGCTTTGCTCGGCTTTGTCGAGGGCTATCATAAATGGTTTGTAGAAATCGCCGATGGTTTTCTCGTAACTTGTGCCACCTTCGGCAATTACGTCTAAGTCGTTCTCCATTTCTGCGGTGAATTTGACTTGGAATAATTGCGGGAAGTGCGCAATCAATACTTTATTTACTTCTATGCCCAATTCAGTTGGCTCGAATGCTTTATTACGAAGATCAACGTATTCTCTATCAAGCAAAGTGCTGACAATCGCAGCATAAGTTGATGGTCTTCCGATTCCTTTTTCGTCTAATTCCTTCACGAGGGACGCTTCTGTGAATCTCGGCTTAGCTTTGGTAGATTTGCCAGAAATTTCAGTATTATCGATATTTAGCAAAGTGCCTTCAGTTAAATAGCTTGGCAATATCCCTGCCGATGCTTTTTCATCATCGCCATTAGTCTTATCTTCACTTATATCATCATAAACCGCCAAGAAACCTTTGAATGCGATGGTTGAACCAGTTGTGCGGAATGTGAAATCTCCGCCCGTAATATTAATAGTTGTTTGGTCTATTAATGCTTGGCTCATCTGCGATGCTATAAATCTATTATATATCAGTTGATATAATCTATATTCTTCTTTGTCTAAATATTGATGAACCTCAGATGGAAGATAGCTCATTGTCGTTGGGCGAATTGCTTCGTGGGCATCTTGCACATTGCTTGATTTTGAAGAGTATTTCGGCGGATTCGCTGGCACATATTCCTTGCCATAATTCGCTTCGATATGCTCTCTTGCAGCATTTACTGCGTCGTCGCTTACTCGGACGGAGTCCGTTCTCATGTATGTAATTAAACCGACGGCACCATCTGCGCCAATATTCACGCCTTCGTATAGCTTTTGCGCCACGATCATTGTCTTTTTATTGCTGAAGCCCAATCTTCGAGCTGCCTCCTGCTGCAAAGAGCTGGTAGTAAATGGAGCTTGAGGATTGCGCTTTACTTTCTTTTTGATGATTTCATTAATCTCAAATTTCTCTTCATTAATCTTTGCGATTAATTCTCCTGCCTGCTCCTCTGTTTTTATGTAGTGCAGTTTTTTATAATCTTCATTATCTCTTGCGCTGCCCTCTGGAGTTTTGATAGTATTATTATCGTATGCAACCAATCGAGTTTTCAGGACAGTCTTTTGATCATCGGAGAAATCCGCATAAATATTCCAATAGTTAATTGGGATAAAATTATTGATTTCCTCCTCGCGCTCGCAAATTAAGCGAAGAGCAACGGATTGCACCCTGCCTGCGGAGAGAGATTGCGAAGTCTTGCTAAGCATAGCTCTCGACAAGAATGGCGATACTCTAAAACCAATAATTCTATCTAATACGCGGCGTGCTTGCTGGCTAAGGAATAGATTCATATCGATCTCGCGGGGTTCCGCCAATCCCTTTTTTACGCCAACCTTTGTGATTTCATTAAAAAGGACGCGCTTGATATTTGCATTCTCTTTTTTTAACTCTTCTGCTATGTGCCAAGCGATTGCCTCTCCCTCTCTATCGGGATCGGTTGCGATTAAGACTTCTTTTGCTGCTTTTGCATCTTTTTTCAACTCTTTTACTAATCCTGCTTTTCCGCGCACCGTTACATATTTAGGAGTGAAGTTATTTTCAATATCAATACCTAAATTATGCTTTTCGAGGTCTTTGATGTGCCCAACCGAGGCATTTACTTTATATTTACTCCCCAAATACTTGTTAATCGTCTTTGCTTTTGATGGGGATTCTACTATTACTAATGTTTTTTCAGCCATTTATTTATGATTCTTTATTCTAAATTTTAAAAAAGGGAACAACAAAATTAATCTATTATTTCTAAATATAAAAATTAATTTTCAATTCAAAAGTCAACTATAAACGAAATAATACAATAATTATGATAATTTCCCGACTATTTTTTTGAAATATTATTGAATTTCCAATTCTATTTCATATTTTTGTAGTTAATTAGATTTACTTTATACTATTTAGATTGCATCATTATGGGTTTATTCGACAAAATTAAACAAAAAGTGTCTGGGGTAAGCGAATCAGTTTCATCTGCGCTCTCCAATGCTGTAGACAGCACAAACAAAGCTATTGACAAGGCTCTCAATAAAACAGTAGAAGCCCTGAAATTCGATAAACTAAAAGAAGGGCTTACCAAGACCCGCGATTCATTCGTTGATAAAATCCAAGTAACTCTTGGTATTGGCAGGAAGATTGACGACGCCTTGCTCGACGAAATCGAAGAGATTTTAATCACTTCGGATATTGGTGTAGATACCAGCGAAAAAATTATGGAAAGCGTCAAGGAACGCGTCCGCAGAGAGAAGAAAGACAAAGGCGAAGAAGTCTTTGAATTGCTAAAAGAAGAGATAGAGAAACTCTTAATTACCTCTCCTTCTGCCGCAAATGATGCAAGCTACAACGTAGATGAAGACAAACGCCCACACGTAATAATGGTAATCGGCGTAAATGGAGTAGGCAAAACTACTACAATCGGAAAATTAGCATACAATTATAAAAATGCAGGCAAAAAGGTAATCATCGGTGCTGCCGATACATTCCGCGCCGCTGCCAATGAGCAATTAGAAATCTGGGCAGAGCGCGCAGGCGTGCAAATCGTGCAACAGTCCCAAGGGGCAGACCCAGCCGCCGTTACGTTCGACACCCTAAGCTCCGCTAAATCAAAAGATGCAGATGTAGTAATCATTGATACAGCTGGCAGGCTACACAACAAAGTAAATCTAATGGCAGAGCTCGAAAAAATGAGCCGAGTAATGAAAAAGGTAGTCCCATCAGCACCGAATGAAGTTTTCCTTGTGCTCGATGCGACCACAGGACAAAATGCAATCCAACAAGCAAAAGAATTTATGAAAGCCGCAAATATCACGGGCATTGTCCTAACGAAACTCGACGGCACAGCCAAGGGCGGAGTAGTGATACCAATAGCTTGCGAATTACAGATTCCAGTGCGCTACATCGGTGTAGGCGAGCAAATAGACGACCTGCAACCATTTATCCCCAAAGATTTCGTAGATGCCCTATTCGGCAAAGCACAAGAAGAAATAGCCGGAGAGGAGCAGGAGTAGGGACTAAATTTTCTTTCCTGAAGACGCACTCGCTTAGCCGCTGATATATTCCTTTTTTCTATCGAGAAAAAGTAGTATTTTTGTAGTTTATTTAATTCAAAAAGATTTTCCCTAAATGGCAAAAAAGAAAACTACAGATAATAACAACAACAATGATAGGCATCAAGCCGTTTGCTCCTTCTGCGGAAGAGGCGTTAATCAAGTTGAGGGCTTAATCGAGGGACCCAACAATATTTTTATTTGCAATTATTGCACAGAACACACGAGTGAAATTTTTAAGGGTAGAGCGCATATTCAGACTGAATATTCCATCAATCCGAATGAAAAGCTCCTTACTCCTTCGCAAATTAAATCAAAATTAGATGAGTATGTAATCGGGCAGGACTACGCAAAGAAAGTCCTCTCCGTAGCCGTCTACAATCATTATAAACGTATTGCATTCCTTTCCGAGAAAACGGACGAGTATAAAGATGTAGAACTCGAGAAAAGCAATGTCCTCTTGCTTGGTCCAACGGGTAGCGGCAAAACCTTATTGGCGCAAACCCTTGCCCGCATTCTGAACGTCCCATTCGCAATCGCTGATGCCACTACCCTGACGGAAGCTGGTTACGTAGGCGATGACGTGGAAAACGTCCTGCTATCACTCTTGCAGAAATGTAATAATGACGTAGCAGCAGCGGAAAACGGCATCATCTACATAGATGAGATTGATAAAATATCGCGCAAAAGCGAATCAACGAGCATCACAAGAGACGTATCCGGTGAAGGCGTGCAGCAAGCACTCTTGAAAATATTAGAAGGCACTATCGCCGGGGTTCCGCCCGGAGGCGGCAGAAAGCACCCAGAACAAAGGTTAATCCAGATAAACACAAAGAACATCCTATTCATTTGTGGCGGTGCATTCGATGGATTAGAGAAAGCCATCGCGCGAAGAATCAAGAACACAGCAATCGGCTTCACGGCAGATAATAGCGGAAATGACAAAGATTCATTCCAATTGCTCACTCGAGTGGAGCAAACAGACCTAATGCGATTCGGCTTAATCCCTGAATTGGTGGGGCGTCTGCCCGTGATAGCACCTTTGGAAGAGCTATCAGAAGAAGCTATGCGCAGCATATTATCTAAGCCAAAGAATGCTATATATAAGCAATATCAGAAGTTATGCAAAATGGATGGAATTGATTTGGAATTTGATGATTCTGCTACTCAATACATTATTGAAAAAGCAAAAGAGAGAAAGACCGGAGCCAGGGCTTTGCGCTCGATTATCGAAAGCATTATGCTACCGATAATGTATTCAATCCCAGATAAAAAGAAGAATGTAAAGAAATTGAAAATCGATAAAGATTTCATCGAAAAGCATCAAGGCAAAATCGATAGCATTGATGGCATTGTGAATGAATCAGCATAGATTCTTGTAATATTCTCACTAATATCTTTCATTAACATCTTTCATTAACATTTTTTATTATTCATAAACAAAAAGAAGAAATGAACATGATAAAAAACATTATAATAAAAGTAGCTGCGATTACCCTAATTCTCATGGGGCTTAGCTCTTGCGAACCAAGCAAAAAAGATAAGCTAATCGAATATAATAATGCTCTTATAGCTTGGGTTGATGCGCCGAATCTCTATAATGATGCAAAAGCATTCTCCAAGAGACCAGAAGATCTCAGGACATTTGTAGATTCAAGCAAAAATTCAATCGCGAAGAAATATGGATATAAAGATTATTTAGAAGCAGAAAATGCTTTTAGTGAGTTTGCAGGCGAGGGAGAGATATACAAATTATGGCAAGACAGAGTAAGCAGAGTCGAAACCACATTGGACAAGAAATTGGAAGGTTTGCAAGTTGAGCTATTAAAGAATTCGAATCCATTATTAGATAATGATAATGCTCCCACAGATAAACCAGAAAATGAAAACACAAACAAAAAATAACGCCTTACATCAGTATATTTTTTGCTAAATTATGTATAGAAGATAATGTGATTATGATAAACAACTTAATTCCCCTCGATGAGGGGAATTTTTTGTAAACAAAAATCGTTGAGTTATTCCCTATCTTCGTCTCTTTTGTTCTTTTTACGGAAGATAAATGATATTGGCACGCCTTGGAAGTCGAAGTTTCTGCGGATCACCCTCTCCATAAAACGCTTGTAAGAATCTGGAATAAGCTCTGGGAAATTACAGAAGAAAGCGAAAATCGGCGGCTCTGTGCTAACTTGCGTAATGTAGTTAATGCGGAGATCTCGTCCGCCAACAGCTGGCGGTGGAGTTTTTTCGAGCTCTGGCAGAATTATATCATTTAATTTATGCGTTGGTATTCTTTGCGAGCGGCGTTGCTTAATATCTTTACAAATCTCGAAGACCTTAGTTAATCTTTGCTTTGTGAGCGCCGATGCAAAAAGTAATGGCAGATAATCATACATCTTCATATTATCTTGGAATTGCTTTTTCAATTTGTCCGCAGTTCTTTCATCTTTTTCCACCAAGTCCCATTTATTATACATAATAAGCATACCCTTGCGAGCTACGTCCACTTGGTTTATTATCTTCTTATCTTGATCTTCCAAACCTCTCTCTGCATCGATCACTACGATTGCTACGTCGCATCTATCTATTGCCCTTGCTGTGCGCATAATTGAATAGAACTCGATGTTTTCGCTAATCTGTGAGCGGCGGCGCAATCCAGCCGTATCGATAAGGATGATTTCCTCTCCGTAATACTTCACGACGCTATCAATTGCGTCGCGGGTCGTGCCAGCGATATTTGTAACAATAGAGCGATCCTTGCCTGTTAGCGCGTTTGAGATACTTGATTTCCCGACGTTTGGTCTTCCAACTATTGCAATTTTTAGTCTATTATCATCTTCATCAGTGTTTAATCCTGGGATGCTATCAACAGCTTGGTCTAAGAAATCTCCTGTGCTTCTTCCGCTTAGAGCCGAAATAGGATATGGTTCGCCCAATCCTAATTTATGAAATTCAAAGGAATTAGCGTCGCTTTTAGCGTTGTCGCATTTGTTGATAACTAATGTAACGGGCTTAGAAGAGCGGCGCAGAATCTTTGCAATATCTTCATCAAATGGGGTTACCCCATCTCTTCCATCACATACGAAAATAATAGCATCAGCATCTTCAATCGCAATATATGCCTGCTCGCGGATGGCTTTTTCGATTAAATTTTCGCTTCCGGGGACGAATCCTCCGGTATCAATCAGCATAAAGCGTTTCCCGTTCCATTCTGTTTCCGCGTAAATTCTATCCCGAGTAACTCCGGGCGTATCTTCTACGATAGCTTCCTTACTTCCTACAATTCTATTAAAGAGGGTTGATTTTCCGACGTTTGGTCTTCCGACTATTGCTATTAAGCTCATAAGTATTTATGTTTTTATAATATTACAGACTACAAAAATACGGAATTTTCGCGTAAAATAAAAGATTTGATATATATTAGTAATTTTGCATAAGTGAATGTTCTTGAATAATTAGTAAAAAAATATTATATTTGTATTCCTTTTTATAATAAGATTATAACAGCAAGATATATGAAAAAAGCATTAGTATTAGGAGCCGGTGGCTTCATAGGCAGTCATTTAGTAAACAGATTGAAGAAAGAGGGATTTTGGGTAAGAGGCGTGGATTTAAAATTCCCAGAATTTGCCCCAACTCAAGCAGATGATTTCGTGATAGGAGATTTGCGCGATCAATACCTCACTAAGAGTATTATCGATACGAAATTTGATGAAATCTATCAATTAGCCGCAGATATGGGCGGAGCTGGCTATGTATTTACTGGCGAGAATGATGCTGATATTATGCACAACTCTGCACAGATCAATCTGAATGTCCTCGATTATGCGTATAAGAGGAATTGCAAGAGAATCTTCTACTCCTCAAGTGCTTGTATCTATCCTGCGTATAATCAAATGGAACCGGATAATCCAAATTGCGCTGAAAATAGCGCATATCCAGCGGAACCAGATAGCGAATACGGATGGGAGAAACTATTTAGCGAGCGTCTCTACTTCTCTTACATGAGAAATTACGGAATGGAAGTGCGAGTAGCGCGATTCCATAATATCTTCGGTCCGGAAGGCACTTGGTTCGGCGGAAAAGAAAAAGCTCCTGCTGCTCTCTGCCGCAAAATTGCTTTAGCTCCCGATGGTGGCGAAATTGAAATCTGGGGCGATGGCAAGCAAACTCGTTCTTTCCTCTATATTGATGAATGCTTAGAAGGCGTATTGAGATTAACCCGCTCCGATAAAGTTGGTCCTGTTAATATTGGCTCCGATGAAATGGTGTCTATCAATCAATTAGCAGAAATGATAATGGAAATCGCTGGCAAAAAAATAAATATCAAGCATATAGAGGGACCTCTGGGGGTAAGAGGCAGAAACTCTGACAATAGGTTAATCCAAGAAATGCTAAACTGGCGACCATCAGAGCCATTAAAAACTGGTTTGGAAAAGACTTATAATTGGATAAATAGTGAGATAAAGATCAAGAATTTTAAATAATGAAGAAAAGAATAAAAATCTATTTCGTTGATTTTTGGCCTGTTTTTAATAAGCAAGATAATTTCTTCCTCGACTTCTTAAAAGAGGATTACGAGGTCGTTCTTGATAAAGAAAATCCAGACTTCTTGTTCTATTCTGTTTTTGGAACAGAGCATTATGGGTATAATTGCGTAAAAATCTTTTTTACTGGCGAAAATATCAGACCAAACTTCCAGGAATGCGATTGGGCATTGACTTTTGACTATTCAGAAAATCCGAGAAATTATAGATTGCCTCTCTATGCTTTCTATGAAGATGTCAATAAACTAACTCTGCCGAAGCCGCCAATAGATGAGTTATTCAAAGAAAAGACTAAATTCTGTAATTTTATTTACTCTAATCCAAGCTGCAAAAAAAGAAATGAGTTCTTCAAAAAACTCAGCAAATACAAGAAAGTAGATTCAGCAGGACGATTATATAGAAATACCAGCGAACGCATTGGCGATAAAATACAGTTTATTCGCCAATATAAATTCACATTTGCATTCGAAAATGAATCATATCCGGGCTATACTACAGAAAAGATCTTCGAGCCAATGATAAGCAATAGTATTCCAATCTATTGGGGCAATCCATTGGTTAATAGAGATTTTAATGAAAAAAGCTTCCTTAATTACCATCAGTATGGTAGCGATGAAGAATTAATAAAAAAGATCATCGAATTGGATAACAACGATGATTTATATAAGCAAATGCTAGCCGAACCATACTTCAATGACAACAAGGTCAATGAGTTTGTAAATAGAGACAATATTAAGAATAGGCTAAAGCAAATAATAGAATCTGATATTAGCCCAATTTCTGCGAACCATCCGCGATATTATTATTCCGGTATAAGCAAAGAAATAAGAGCAAATTACCTCTCTGCTAAATTCGCAATCAATCATAATTACAAAAAAATAAAAACAATCTCTCCGCTGAAAATTAAAATCAAAATTGAGAAAATGAGAGGTAAATAATCTCCATAATTTTCCGTATTTTTGTATATTATTTTAATACAATATACATTCATTAAATATGGCAAGAGTATTAATCACTGGCGGAGCTGGATTCCTCGGCTCACACCTTTGCGAGAGATTTCTAAAAGAGGGATGCGAAGTAATCTGTATGGATAACTTCTTAACCGGAACTCCCGACAACGTAGCCCATTTATTCGACAATCCAAATTTTACTTTGGTTCAATACAATGTAAGCAATTATATCCACGTAAGCGGAAAGCTCGATTATATCCTGCATTTTGCTTCTCCAGCATCTCCGATTGATTACCTGAAATTCCCAATCCAAACCCTGAAAGTCGGCTCCCTCGGCACGATGAATTGCCTTGGATTAGCTAAAGCAAAGAATGCGCGCTTCCTAATCGCATCTACAAGCGAAGTTTACGGAGATCCATTAATCCATCCGCAAGTAGAGGAATATTGGGGCAATGTAAATCCAGTCGGCATCAGAGGAGTCTATGACGAAGCAAAGAGATTCTCCGAAGCTATGACTATGGCATACTATCGCTATCATAATGTAGATACAAGGATAGTCCGAATCTTCAATACCTATGGACCACGCATGCGAATCCATGACGGCAGAGCTATTCCTGCATTCATCACTCAAGCCCTGAACAATGAAGATGTTACTGTATTCGGCGATGGTTCGCAGACGCGTTCCGTTTGCTACGTCGATGATTTAGTAGAGGGCATATATCGCTTATTAATGAGCGACGAGCACGAGCCAACGAATATCGGCAACCCAGATGAAATTACAATGCTGGATTTAGCGAAAGAAATCATTGAATTAACTGGCTCCAAAAGCAAGATTATATTCAAAGATCTCCCACAAGACGACCCAAAGGTCCGCCAACCCAATACTGATAAAGCTCAGCGCATATTGAATTGGCATGCTACGGTTAATCGCAGCGAAGGACTTCAAAAGACTATTGAATACTTTAAGACGAAGCTTGGGAAATAAGATAATATATTTCCAAGGAATCTATGCTTAATCATCATTATACCCTATATCAAATTGTGCGGGATCTCCAGCAGAAGCTGATAAATACTAAAATTATCGAGTGCTGGACGCAAGAGAAGGACGAAGTAATGTTCGTATTCAATGATGGAGGCGAGCTATATAATCTTTGCGTGAATCTCTCCGATATGGAGCAGGCGATTTACCTAAGGGATAAATTCGCCAGAGCAAGAGCAAACAGCAAGGATTTATTCCCGAGCATCCTCGGCGGCACGATTAGGAAAATTGATATTGCCGATAATGATAGGACAATCTTTATCCGATTGAATAATAAAGTAATTGTCATAAACCTCGGGGCGAAAAGCGAACATAATATCTTGATTCTTAATAATGAGCACAAGATTGAAAATACTTTCTATCGGCAAAAGGAATTAAAGCATAGCGATTATGTCAAACGTGATAATATCTTGCCCGAAGCAAATGCCGAGAATTTCAAGGTGGTAAGGCGGCTGCTAAGCAATTCCAATATCCTCCTGCCACGAAATTATGCGAATGATTTGCTCAATAAATATTCCATCGATCTGAATATCGAGTCTAATACCATAGATAATCTAAGCGATGTAATCGCTGAGGCGATGGAAATCCGCAAAGCTGCTCTCGATTCCAAGCAATATTATCTTTATATTTATGAAGATAATACGGCTATCCTATCTCTATTGCCTCTTTCGGGCGAACAACCCACTCCGCAAATATTTACAGATATTCACCTCGCTATAACTAAGCGCGCAGGATATCAGAAAAGAAGCGAAGCAATTAACATCAGCAAAGCCGGAATAATCAAGAAACTTGCTAAAATCAAAGCAAAGATAGAGAAAAATATACATTTATGTAGCCAAGGCGATGAATTGGAGCAACTCATTGATAATTATAAATTATACGCGGATGTATTGATGTCCGTTCCGAATCCAATGATAACATCCGGAAATACGATTGAAATGAGCGATTGGGAGGGCAATCCCATTAGCATTCCATTAGATGAAAGATTGAATCTGCTTGATAATTCACAGAGATATTATAAAAAAATAAAGAAATTGAAAACTGATTTGGATAAGCGGAAGGAATTGCTGCCAAAATTCCAAAAAAGACTCGATACGATTAATAAAGTATTAAATGATATTGAAAATATAAATTCTATAAAGGAAATAAAGAGATATATGAGCGATATTACAAGCAAGGACAAAGGAATGAGCAAAGCAATCAATGAAGGCGGCGAAGCTACTAAATATCGTGAATTTGAGTTGGGAGAGGGTTATACTCTATACGTTGGGCGGAATGCTGCGAATAATGACGAATTGACGATGAAATTCGCAAAAGCAAATGATGTATGGATGCACGCTCGCGGCTCATCAGGATCGCACACAGTGCTAAGAGGAAGCGAATCCAAAGAAGTGAAGCCACCAAAAAACATTCTGAAAATTGCTACCCAAATCACGGCATATTATTCAAAGCAGAAGAATGCCAAATACGTCCCCGTAGCATATACATACAAGAAATATGTACATAAGCCAAAGGGAGCGAATCCTGGCGCGGTAGTAATGTCGAAAGAAGAAGTAATAATGGCAGAGCCAAAAGTCCCCGAAGGGACTGATTAGGCTATGCTTCTTTGTGTAGTTTATTATATGTTTGCGTAGCTCTTTGTAAATCCTCCACGCTGTTTATTCCCTGCAATTCATCAAAATTCGCAATCGGGAAGGCTCTGACTATCGCATCATTGCGTCCCAATATTTCAATAATATCCGTTAGGTAGTATTCCTTTTGTTCATTCTTGTTCGATACATATTTTAGCGAAGCGAATAATAGCTTAGCTTTTACTAAAAATATTCCGCTATTGATTTCGGCAATACTTCTCTCTGCGTCGCTGGCATCCTTATGCTCAACGATTTTTTGGAAGGATTTCTCATTATTTCTAACTATTCTACCGTAACCGCTTGGATCGGGAGCAATTGTGCTTAGCACTGAAATATCGGCATCTGAATCCACATGCGATTTATAAAACTTCATCAAGGTATTTGCGGAAATCAATGGCACATCTCCAGCAAGGATTAGCACATCGCTTGTAAAATCTTTGAATAAAGGCTCTGCCTGCGCAACTGCATGCCCAGTGCCAAGTTGTTCTTCTTGGATACAGGTTTCTACATTCGGATAATTATCTTTTAGGAATGCGATTAATTTTTCTCTCTGATGCCCCACCACCATTACGTTTTTCTTTGCTCCAATTTCTTGGGCAGTTGTTAGGACATAATCTATCAGTGGTTTGCCGTTAAGTTCTGATAATACTTTTGGCAGGTCTGGGTTTTTCATTCTTTTGCCTTGTCCGGCAGCTAAGATAATAGTTGCGATTTTATCGCTTGGAATTTTCTTCATAGTTTGATTATTAGTTTTATTCTATAAAATAGCGGAATCCGATTCTCATCGGATCCCGCATTAATACTGTTAATCATATTAATAGAAAGATCATTTTATTGTTTTTCGAATAATATGTATTCTTATATAATTATATTATTTTGCTAAAGATACGCTCCTGCGCTCGCGAATAACGGTTACTTTGATCTGTCCTGGATATTCCATTTCAGTTTCAATTTGCTTAGCAATATCATTAGCCATTGAGTCCGCGAAAGCGTCATCAATTTTCTCTGGCTCAACGATAACTCTTATTTCGCGACCCGCTTGAATAGCATAAGTTTTGGAAACGCCATCGAAGCCTTGCGCTAAAGTCTCTAATTTTTCTAAACGTTTTACGTAATTTTCAAGTGATTCTCTTCTCGCTCCTGGTCTTGCGCCGCTGATGCTATCCGCAGCTTGGACAAGTATTGCGTAAGGAGATTCCATTTCCATATCTTCGTGATGCGCGCCAATGGCATTGCATATCACTCTATGCTCTTTGTATTTCTTGGCAACGTCATATCCTACGAGTGCGTGAGGACCCTCCATTGATTGGTCTACGCATTTTCCTATATCATGGAGCAATCCAGCTCTTTTGGCTGGAATTGGGTCTAAGCCTAATTCAGAAGCCATTAGCCCTGCTAAATACGATACTTCTTTCGAGTGATTTAGTAGGTTTTGCCCATAACTAGAGCGATATTTCATTCTGCCGACTAATTTTAGAATTTCCGGATGGACGTTATATAATCCAGATTCGAGGACAGTATTTTCGCCAATTTTTACGATTTCGTCGTCGAGTTCTTTTCTCATTTTTTCGACGATTTCTTCAATTCTTGCTGGGTGTATTCTGCCATCAGTCATTAATTTTTCGAGTGCTTTTTTGGCAACTTCTCTTCTGAATGGATCGAAACCAGAGATAACCACTGCTTCAGGAGTATCATCAATGATTAAGTCAATTCCAGTAGCGGATTCAAATGCGCGGATATTCCTACCCTCGCGTCCGATGATTCTGCCTTTCATTTCATCGCTATTGAGGTTTACTACTGAAACAGTAGTATCGACGCTATGATCCGATGCCGTTCTTTGGATAGCGTCGAGAATAATATTTCTCGCATCCTTGGAGGCACTTAATTTCGCTTCATCTCTGATGAATTTCACTTGTGCAGCGGCTGTCTGCTTTGCTTCATTGATGAATGAGTCCATCAAGCTTTTTTTCGCTTCTTCTTTGCTCATTCCGCTAATTTTCTCAAGAGTGGAAAGTTGTTTGTTATAAGCAGCTTCCGCTTCTTCGAGTTTTGTTTTCAATAGAGTTTCTTTCTTTTTCAACTCTTCATCAAAGCTGTTTAGAGCTTTTTCTTTCTTTTGGATTTGGTCATTTTTAGAATCGACCGCTTCCTGCTTAGATTTTAGATCTTTCTCAGCTTGCTGCATCTTCAGTTTTCTTTGCTGAGTATCATTTTCGAATTCTTGCTTTTTTTTGTGCCACTCTTCTTTTACTTCGAGGAGTTTCTCTTTTTTTAAGTTAACGGCTTCATTTTCCGCATCTTTTAAGAGTAATTTAGCATTTTGTTCTGCTTCGCTAATTTTTTGACCGACTAATTTATTTCCGATAAAATATGATACGGCAAAACCCACAACAGCAAGAACTACCGCAGCAATAATTAATACTGTAGTATCCATTGTGTGTCCTTTAATTTATTTGGCATTGAGCGGGAATCGCCTCTTGTTTCGAGGTTTTCCCTGCCAAAAGTTTTCAAATATTGTTTATTTGTGTGATTTTTCAAATCTGTTTTTATAAAAAAATAACCACACCACAAGCGTCGGAGTATTCTCGCACGAATCAGGATTAGAACCCAATTCACACACAGTGGGTGGCAGCCCTTCATATCTCGCTTCCAAAGAGCAGATTTTTAAATCTCTGCTTCGGGTAATAATACCCGATAGGGCCTGCAATTTATAAACGGAGTCCGCCTCCCTATTTTATACTTATAGGTTCTTTCGCTCGTAGCATGACAACGATTGCGGTGTGGCGAATTATGTTAAAGCACTGTCAGTTTTCGTAATGTAACTATAATAAAGATTATCTAAAACAATCATACACTTATCTTTATTATAGTATATTAATTACAAAGTCAATAATTATATTTTGCTCTCAGTTTGAATAGCTCCATCATTAATTTGGATATTAATTTGCTCTGTCATTCTTGTCAATTCATTCTTCATAAATTCTTTGTCTAACTCACTCTGACTGTTGGAAAGGAAATATTTTTCAGCAATATTCAATGCTGCTAATACCGCTAAAGTGTTCTGGCTTTCGCCCGGGAGCGCACTCTCGAGTGCCAGAATCTCTGAATTAACGAGCTCTGCTGCTAATTTAAGAACTTTTTCATTATCTGTTCTTAGTTTATATTCTTTTCCTGCAATTTCTATCTTCATCTATAACAAATTCTTCAACTATTGAGAAAATTTATTTCGTTGTCATTTAGTATTATATTTATTTCTTAGTGTTTTACGACTAAAAAATAAGTTTAATATTGTATTATTTTGCACTCTTTTTTTAAATACAAAATCATAGTATGCAAAAATACGAAAAATATGACAGATATTTTAATTATATTTGCAGTCAAATAAAATAAAACAATATTGAAAAGCACATAATTTTAACGTAAATATGAAGATACTCGTAATAAACTGGCAGGATTGGCTGAACCCTCTGAGCGGTGGGGCGGAAGTCCATCTCCACGAGGTATTTAAGCGGATAGCAGCAAAAGCGAATAATGAGGTTACTCTGTTTTGCTCGCGACATGAAGGCGCGCCCGAGTCGGAAGTAATTGATAATATTAAGATTATCCGCAAGGGCGGACGCAATAATTTCAACTTCGTGGCTTTCTCCTATTATATGCGAAAGCTCAAGAATGAAGATTTTGATATTGTAATCGATGACATTAATAAAATCCCATTTTATACTCCGTTATTCGTGAAAAAGCCTTTGCTGGCGATTAGCCATCACTTTTTTGGCGAAAGTATTTTCCGCCAAGCTGGGAAATTAGCCGGCAATTATGTGTTTTATGCTGAAAAACTCGTCGATAAAGTTTATAAAAATACTCACTTCGCAGTGGTATCGCAAAGCACTCTTGATGAGTTTAAGGAGCGAGGCTTCGATACCCGCAACTTTGCGATGGTCGGTAATGCTATCGAGCAAGATGAATTCCCAATGAGCCTCGGGAAGAAATACGACGAGCCATCGGTGGCGTATTTCGGCAGGCTGAAGAAATATAAATCTGTGGATCATTTAGTAAAAGCATTCGAGAAAGTGAAACAGAAAATCCCAAATGCGAAGCTACACATTATGGGGCGGGGCGATTTTATGGAAGAGCTACAAGCTCTTTGCAATCATTTAAATATTGCAGAAGATACGACTTTCTGGGGATATGTCTCTGATAGAGATAAAGTGGAAATTTTATCAAAAGTTCATTGCGTAGTAAATACTTCAATGAAAGAAGGCTGGGGAATTACAAACATAGAAGCAAATGCCTGCGGAACGCCCGTGATCAGCGCGGATTCTCCCGGATTGAGAGACTCTGTGCGAAATGGCGTCTCAGGATTGCTTTATAAATACGGTGATATTGAAGACCTATCCCAAGCGATTTACCTATTGCTAAGCGAAAAAGACTTGAACAAGAAGCTAAGTGAAGGTGCATTGGAATGGGCAGCTTCTTTCTCGTGGGAGAATTCAGCAAAAGCATTACTCCAAAAGTGCGAGGAAGTGATTGAAGAGTTTAACAACAAAAAACAATAGGAAATATTTACATTATAGCGTGAGAAAGAGAAAACGATGAAATTGATAGACAGATATATGCTGAAGCATTTCTTGCTGACTTTATTCTTTTCGATAATAGTCCTCTGCGTTATTTTTATCATCGTAAATTTAATTGAGCGGCTCGATAACTTTATGGATGCGAAGCTGCAATTAGTAGATATTGCTAAATATTATCTTTATTTCTTGCCGGATATTCTAAAGATGCTGATCCCCGTGGCAGTATTGATCTCAAGTCTGTTCACGGTTGGAAAAATGTCCAACATTAATGAAATCACCGCAATGAAATCCGGCGGAATGAGCCTCTACCGAATTATGCTGCCCTTCGTAATCGTTTGCTCATTAATTAGCGCAGGGCATTTATATTTTAATGCTTGGATAGTCCCGAAGGCAAATGAGCAGAAGTTCCTGATGGAACAGAAGTTTATGCACAAGAACCAAGATAATGCTATTAGCAATTTTTACTATCGCGAATCGCCCAATATTAATATTACTATTGGATATTACGAGCCGAGCTATCAAATAGCTTACAATACATCGATTGAGTATTTTTCGCCACAGCCCAGCCCCCGATTAATAAAGAGGATTTCCGCGCGCTCGATGGAGTGGGATAGTGCTCAAAAGGTGTGGAAGCTGATGGATATTATTGTCCGAAATTTCGACAGCACAGGAATACGAAACACTCGATTGGAAACAATGGAGCTGAAACTAAATGCAGACGGAGAGAGAATGAGGGAAATCCAGAAGCAAGAAGACCAGATGACTTACCCAGAGGTGAGGGATTACCTGAACTTCCTGCGGCACGGCGGCAAGGATATTACGAAACTCGAAACCGAATATTATGCAAATTACGCATTCCCATTTGCGAATTTAGTCGTGATTTTATTCTCTATTCCATTTGCTTCAATCAAAAAGAAAAATGGATTGGCTGTGCAGATAGCAGCTTCAATGGTGATAGCCTTTACATACTTAGTCTTTTGGAAAGTAGGGCAATCAGTGGGAGTGGGGTTGTCGCTCAATCCAATAATTAGCGGTTGGCTTGCCAATATTATTTTCCTTGTTTTTGGTTTAATTGTCCTGCGGAAGACCAAGACTTAAATAAGACATAATTATTACAAGCAATTCGTGGAGTAGTGGTCATTTAGCCATAATAAACTTCAAGCCACTTACTTAGTTGTGCTAAATAAGTGGCTTGAAATGTGAATAAAGCATTCTTACTCTATCTTTTCTTTTTTGCAAAAAAGGTTTTGGCAAAAAAGGATTATCCCTTTGCTG
>CAZGXC010000042.1:17726-19398 GCA_964529535.1 uncultured Hyphomicrobiales bacterium
AGCATCTACTCCTCTGTCTGTAAGAGGGTGTTGGAGAGATTGCATAAGCACCTTGTATGGCACAGTTGCGATGTCTGCTCCAGCTTTTGCTGATTGGATAATATGAATAGGATTGCGAATAGACGCAGCAATGATAAGCGAGTCTATTCCCTGTTTATCCCAGATTTCGCCAATTTCATCAAGAACTGCATAGCTATCCATACCGATATCATCTAATCTACCCATAAATACGGATACATAAGTAGCTCCGGCATTTGCAGCAGCAAGTGCTTGCGTTGGGCTGAAAATCAAGGTAACATTTGTTGGGACATCTTTCTTATATAGTTCTTTTGTAGCTGCTAATCCCGCTGGTATCATTGGGATTTTAATAGTAGCATCTGGGAACCATGATAGGATTTCGTCAGCTTCTTTAAGCATTCCATTTGTGTCTAATGAATTAACTTCTACTGATAAATGCCCGCCCACTAATTCGTGGATTTCCAATATTCTTTTTTTAATATCGATAGATGGATCTTCCTGAGCCAGGAGAGATGGATTCGTAGTAACGCCACTGATGAAGCCCAGTGCTGCTACTTCGCGAATGTGATTAATATTTGCTGTATCGAGGTATAATTCCATAATTTTATTATATATTTTTTATTAAAATAATTATCTTACTTCGCCGATCACTTTCGCACCGACATGATTTAAGTTCTCTAAGACTTCGTCTGCATATTTTTTATCAACGCATAGTATCATTCCGATACCAAGATTAAATACATAGCGCATTTCTTCATCGCTGATGTTGCCGGTTTTCTGAATTAACTTAAAGATTGGCAATACATCCCAAGCATTCCAATCGATATTAAGCGACAGGCTATCCTTGCGTAATATTCTATTAGTATTGCCTACGATACCGCCACCGGTAATATGAGACACGCCGTTTATTATTTCCTTGTCGAGCAATGGCATTACTAAGTGTAAGAAAGAAGGATGCACAGCGAGCAAAGCATCTGCGATAGTTGCGTTGATTTCCTCTACGTAATCATCTACTTTATACTTTTCTAAGAGCACTTTGCGAGCCAGAGAATAGCCATTGGTCTGCAATCCATTTGTAGGGATACCGATTAAAATATTTCCGGCTTCTACGCGCATACCATTTAGCACTCTGTCCTTCTCTACTACTCCGACGATTGTGCCAGAGAGGTCATATTCTCCCTTTTGATACATTGATGGCATCTCGGCAGTTTCTCCACCAATTAGGGCAGTGCCATTCTCGCGGCAGGCTTTTGCGAATCCGCTAATTACTTGCTCTGCTACGCTTGGGTCTAATTCTCCGCAACCGAAGTAATCAAGGAAGAAAAGTGGTTTCGCACCGCAGCATAAAATATCATTTACGCAGTGATTTACTAAATCCTGCCCAACGGTATCATGTCTATTTGCGAGGAAAGCGACTTTTAGCTTAGTGCCTACTCCATCGGTAGAAGAGCAAAGGATTGGGTGTTTATAATCCTCGAATTTTGCGTCATACAATCCGCCAAACAATCCAATATCTGCCAATACTTTATCGGAGAAAGTGGAACGCACAAGCGGTTTAATTCGTTTTACAGTTTCTTCGCCGGCTTCTATATCTACGCCAGCAGCTTTGTAGGTGTTGTTATTCATAATTTTATTTTATATTGTTTGTATCGTT
>CAZGXC010000043.1:0-11768 GCA_964529535.1 uncultured Hyphomicrobiales bacterium
ACCCCCACATAAATAAAACGATCATCTTACATTAAATATATATGCCCAAATAATGAAATTGATAATTCCTTATTATTTGCTAAATAATAAGGAATTTTTACGTATTTTAGTATTCTTTTTTTATTTTTATCAAATTGAACAATGGATAATAATACTTCAAATATTGAAAATGAATCAAATATTGAAAATACCTCAAATATTGAAAATGAATCAAATCATAATCGTGATATGGCAATGGTAAGCGAGGATTTCTCAGGGAAGCTGATTTTGAAATATGTGCTGAAGCATAAATGGTATGTGATAATAGTTACTCTTTTGGCGGCAATTGGTTCCGTAGTGTTTTCCCTATATATGCCAAATTGGTATGCTGCTACCGTTAATGCCGTGCCTCCGAAGGCAGCAGGAAATGCGCTCGAATCAATGTTGGGTGGATTCTCGAGTTCGCTTAAGGAGTTGGGCTTATCCAAATTAGCTGGTAGCAAGGGCGCTGGAGAGCAATATAGCTTCCTCGTGATACTCCAGAGCCGAGTATTAGCCGATAGTATGATTAGTAAGTATAAACTTAAAGAATCATACTTCCCAGACGAAGAAAAAATCAAAATGTCGGATGTCCGCAAAGAATTTTTATCCAATTTAGCAGTGGATAATTTAGATGAAGGCAACTACACCGTTACGATTTTAGATAAAGATTCTACGCGAGTGGCGGCAATGGTAATGGATTATATCAGCATGGCTAATTCATTAGCGCAGAGAATTTATCAATCAGAGACTCAGATCAATAAACAGTATTTAGAAACACGTTTACAAGGAATTGACTCTCTACTGAAAGCTAATGCCAAGGGCTTGGCTGAATATTCCCGCCAGACGGGGATTATTTCTCCTCAAGATCAAGGCAAAGCATTCGTCGAAGCAATAAGTAGTTTGAAATACGAAGTCTATACTCAAGAAATAATGTATGAAACTATGAAGAATAAATTCGGCGAAAATGATGCGAATACCCTCAATCAGTTGAAGACATTAAACTCAATTAAATCAAAAATGAGAGATGCGGAAAACAAGCCAGGATTTGCCGGAAACTTCTCAAAGCAAGATGCAGCAGACAAAGGATTAACATTCCTCGCTAAATCTGCAGAATTTGAAGCACTTACAAAGCTAAAGCTATTCATTCAGCCGATGCTCGAGGAAGCCAGAATAAACGAAAGCAGAAACCTAACTACTCTAACGGTGGTTGATCCTGCTATTACACCAGATAAAAAAGAGAAACCAAAAAGAAGCCTTATCGTCGCAAGCGTTACTCTCGGGGCGATGTTGCTGACAATATTAGTCTTAATTTCAATATTTGCAATCAAGAGATTAAATTACGAGTTGAGAAACGAAAATTGAACACCAATCTTGAGATAATACAGCCACAGAAAGCAAAGCCTCTTACCCTGATAATCTCGGGTATTTTCATCGGTTTGCTTTCCCTGATTTTCTCGTATTTCGAGATAGCGGAGTTCTTCCCATTATTATTTATAGGTCTGTTGCTGATTTATTACACAGTAAAGAGCAACGACGTTTGGGTAATGATAACGTTCATGGTCTTGCCTTTTATCCTTCTCTCTCGCGATGGAACGATGAAGGTCTCGGAGCTGCTCGCAAATCTTTATATTCTCGGTGGGTTAATATTTTATTTAATAAAATACCATGTCTTTCATAGAGAGAAATTAGTGGAGAACTGGGGGGATTTATTCCTTGCTCTCTTCATTATCTTTGCTGCTTCCAATTTAATTATCGCCTTGCTAAATGGAGTGGATATCGTTGATTGGTTGCGCGGGTATCTAACCTTCTTCCTGTATTTGCTTTACTTCCCATTAAAACGCTTCCTAAATACAAAAGAAAAATTATATTACTTCCTCCTAGCATTTTGCGTTTGCATCATAGCGATTAGCGTTCATCACTTGGTCTATGTCAAATACAATGCAGTGCGGGCGACCTTCGCATATCAATTGCAGTCAAGTTTAAGGATAAACCTTACCTTAATCTCCTTCTCTATATTTATCTGTTTAGCCTTCCTTTTTGAAGTCAAAAACAAGTGGTTTAAGTTATTATTATTAGGCACTATGGGCTTGGCAATAGCATGTGTAATCACGAGCTTTGCTCGCGCCACTTGGATAGCAGTATTGGGTTTATTATTGCTTAATTTCTTTGTATTCCCGCGAGAGCAAAAAATCAAATTAGCACTTAGTAGTATTTTCGGAATAATTATCCTCTCGACAGTAATGCTTAATACTTTCCATAACTATGATATTTATTTGAAGTTAATCAACAAGAAATTTCTTTCTTCCAAAGAAGGTAAAAAAGATAAATCCATCCGATCCAGATTCTATGAATACGAAGGAGTCTTCAGGCAGTTGGATACATATCCTATTTCTGGCTCGGGGATTAATAAGAAATTTCGATTTAAGAATATCCTCAAAGATAATATTACCGAATATCAGACATTTACCCATAATAGCTTCCTGCACTTTTGGTATATGATGGGGATTCCCACCACACTTTGCTATATTATTTTCTTCTTCTACTATTCCATCAGGAGTTTTTATATAGCATTTTTTAGGCGGGAGATTCATTATTATCAGCGGAAATTAGCCTATATTAGCTTTGCAGGATTTATGATAGCTATTTCTCATGGAATGGTTGCCCCGCATTTATCTACCATCGAGACAATAACTACTATCGTCGTATCTATGGCATTTATGAATAGCAAGCTCTTGGGTGTGGGTGTGGGAGAGTAGAAATTACGAATTACGAATGAGTGTTATCAAATTTCGAAAGGAAATTTGATAATGAATAGATGTTTTTTCAACGCACAGCTTCAGCTGTGGGGAAAGATACAGCAGGCTTTCTTCTAAAACTTATATTTCCTTTGGATTTCCCTGTTGCTTTCTCTCTCTTTGACGCTCTCTCGCTTGTCGTATCTCTTCTTCGCTTTTGCTAATCCCAGCTCCACTTTCACAAAGGCTCCGGAAAAATATAGGGATAGCGGCACCAATGTGATGCCTTTTTCAGCGGTTGCCGTGCGAAGTTTCTTTAATTCGCGAGCATTCATCAATAGCTTTCTCTGCCTTTTGGGTTCGTGATTTTCTCGATTGCCAAAATCGTAAGGACTGATGTGCAGATTGATTATGTATAAGTCATTATTATCTTTATTCGGGAACGTAGCGTAAGCATCTTGCAAATTCGCCTTCCCTCGGCGCAGAGATTTTACCTCCGTGCCTTGCAAGATAATTCCCGCTTCCACGACTTGAATAATCTCAAATTCAAAGCGAGCTTTCCTGTTTTGAGCAATTAATTTTTCCGTTCTTTCGAATTGGCTTGAGCTTTTCATTTAAATAAAAATATCAAAAGTATAATCGATAGTAAACGATGGAAAGCATAATTTATTAGGAGGATTTCTAAACTATTCACAAAAACAAAATTTTTTCAAAATAATTAGGATATTTCAATAAAATTTTATAATTTTATAGATTGTTTTTGTAAGAACTTTAGAAAGAATAAAAAATATGATAAAGATAAAATATTTCGGGCATTCTGCCTTTTCGATAAACGACGGGGCTCATGACCTAATCATCGATCCATTTATCACAGGCAATCCCGTAGCGCAAGCAAAAGTCTCCGACATTCATTCTAAGTATATCGTCGTAACCCACGGGCATGGCGACCACTTGGGCGATACGGTAGCCCTTGCAAAGCAAAATGACGGGCTGGCAATAGCCGTAAATGAATTAGCGAATTACCTCCACAAAGAGGGAATCAATGCTCATAATATGCATATCGGCGGCGCATATAACTTTCCATTTGGCAGACTAAAATTTACAATAGCTCATCACGGCTCCGCAGACAACGATGGCTTCTATTTGGGCAATCCTGCTGGAGTAGTTATCTCTATGGGTGGCAAAAACATTTATCACACCGGCGACACAGGCTTGTTTTATGATATGAAGCTCATCGGAGAGATGACTCCTATTGATGTAATGCTCGTGCCAATTGGGGATAATTTCACAATGGGAATAGATGATGCCGTAAAGGCAGCACAGCTCGTTAAGCCAAAATTAGTGGTGCCTATGCACTACAATACCTTCCCGGTAATCGAACAAAATTCCGAAGAATTTAGGGATAAGGTGGAAGCAATTGGGATAAAATGCAAGATAATGCAAGTGAATGAAATAATCACTTTATAGAAATAGGTTTAAAATAATTATTATTACTAACTCCTAAGAAGAAAAATGATAAGCAAAGTCATAGAAAGTGCGCAGAACTTTTTAAATCAGGATAATTTCTCTCATGAATCAATTATCCTTTTTATAAAAAGCATTCGGGAAATTGTCTGGATTGATAATTTTCATCTGTTGATTGTGGACGAAGCTGGCAATTATAATGTTAAAAAAGTAAACTTCAATGAGAATAGCATTGTTTTCCCAGAAATTTACTTTGATGCATCTTTAATCGCCAAATTCTATAACATGGAAGAGCAGGATTCAGAGAATTTAAGCAAGTATTTCCTCGAGCCAAATAACAAAACTGGCAAAATCGCAGTGATTAAATTTACTCACGAAGAGCTGAGATATTTTGCATTTGTTGAATTGCAGGGCACGCATTATGATTTTTTCACGAAGTATCTCTCTACTTTCGAGTTCATTTTCTCTTCGTTTGTCGTAAAGTTTTTCTATAATATTCCCAAAAATACGACGAGCTTCTATTCTGAAATAAATTTTCCAATATTAATTGATGAAATATCCAATCCTATTGTAATTGCTGATGCTGTTTCCACAATAGTCATTTATGGGAATAAATCATCTCGTGCATTATTCGGCGATGATATTCAAAGTAAAAAAACAAATGAAATTATCCCATTCAAATCGATAATTGAGCGCTTGTCAGTAAAAGATGAAGAGAATATCAGCAATAGGTTTGTCATGCATCATTCGCTGACTAATTCCTACTTTGAAGTTACCTCACAATCTTTTAAATTGGCAGGACAAAGAGAATACACTATTTATGCATTCTTTGATGTAACGAACACAGAGACTGCCAAATCGAAGCTTAAAGAGAAATCCCAATATATAGACATGCAGCTGAAAGCATTTGATTTAGTTGCCCTAATTGATATTAGCGATTCTCTTGGGAACCGTCTGTATTCAAATCGTAGATCACATGATAGATCCAGGAACATATTAAATATGCCGTATCATGAAATGAGACAGAGAAACCCACAAATATTAGTCTTTGAAGAAGAAATATTAGAAAATCTAAAGGATGGCAAAATTACCCAAAAAGAAATATATATTGTCGGAGAGGATGAAGAGGGAGCGTGGTTCAATAGCACAGTTATTCCGTTGTATACTGAGCAAGGGGTGAGAATAATCTCGATAAATCAGGAAATTACAGGATTTAAAAATCAGCAAATTGAAATTGTTAGATTAGCCCAAGCCATTGAATATAGCCCGATTACGATAATGATTACAGATAAGGAAGGCAGTATTCAATTCGTCAATCCTACATTTACAGATGTAACGGGCTATAAAGCAGAAGAAGTGCTCGGGAGAAATCCAAGATTCCTAAAATCTCATCAAACCCCGATGAGGCAATACGAAGAACTGTGGGATGAAATTTCAAATGGTAGGGCATGGAAGGGCAACTTCCTGAATAAAAAGAAAAATGGTACTTTATTTTGGGAATCAGCTATTATCTCGCCAATTCGCGATGATAAAGGCGATATTGTGAATTATCTCGGAATTAAAGAAGATATCACCGAAAAATTAGAAATGGAGAAAGAGCTGACTAAGTCTACTACTCTCCTTTATACTATTACCGAGACTACGGGCGAAGGAATTGTTGTGTTCGACTTAGATGGAAAAAGAATTATGCACAACAGCAGATTCCTAAAGCTATGGAATCTAAGAATTGAAGATATTGAGCAATTAAATGAAGAGGAAATTCTGCGCCTATTTGAAAGCTCCGTAATCGATATGATGACATATAATGATTTACTCGACACCGTCCTTTCTGATAAAAACTTCAACATAAATACAAATATAGACTTAATTAGCAATAATGTATATGAAGTATCCGTGATGCCATTTATCCAAGATGAGCAAACTCTCGGCAGAATGTGGACTTTTAGGGATATTACAGAAAGAGTAGAGAACGAAGAAAAGCTAAGAATATCAAACTTCCAATTAGAAAGAGCGAAAGCCCTATCCGACGAACAAGCCAAAAAATTAGAAATAAACGTCCGAGAATTAGAAGAAGCAAAAGCCAAAGTGGAAGCAGCAGCGAATGCCAAAACTGAATTTGTAGCAAATATCAGCCACGAAATTCGCACGCCACTAAATGCAGTAATTGGATTTACCGAGATAATGCGAGAGGAAAAAACATCACCCAAGCAGCAAGAATACCTTAGCTCTATCCTTAGCTCAGGGAAAAATCTATTGCGCTTAATTAATGATATCCTCGATATTTCCAAAATTGACTCTGGACGCCTCTCATTAGTGAATGAACCCGTAAATATTCAAGTCTTCGCAAAGGATATTTATCAGATATTCAAGAGCAAAATTGATTCCTCGCATGTCAAATTAATAATGAAAATCGATGAAAGTATCCCCGAATACTTATATCTCGACGAAGTGCGCCTGCGCCAAATCCTATTTAACCTAATTGGAAACGCCATTAAATTCACCAGCGAAGGCTCAATAGAATATCAATTCGAAAAGCTGAGCGAAGATACAGCAAATAATGCAATTTGTATGAAACTAACAGTCGCCGATACTGGAATTGGAATTTCCAAAGATAAACAGGAGCAAATCTTCGATGCATTCTATCAAGTAAGCGGAAAAAACACCAAGAAATATGGCGGTGCTGGCTTAGGATTAGCAATTACAAAGAAATTAACCGAAATGATAGGCGGAGAAATCACTCTACAAAGCGAAGAGGGCAAGGGCTCTGTATTCGAAATATTATTTCATAAATTAAAAATATACCAGCCAGAAGGCGAAAGAACCACGAGCAAGGCAAATACCAGCATCGACGACAATGATAAGCAATTTGATGCAAATAAAATACAATTCCTGCCTACTACTATCCTCGCTGCTGATGATATTCCTGTTAATTTGACTTTACTAAAAGGAATATTAATGAACCAGCCGATAGAACTGCTCCTGGCAAGCGATGGGGTAGAGGCTGTGGAACTCTTCAGAAACAATAAATGCAATTTAGTCTTGATGGATTATCGTATGAACGATATGAACGGAGACGAAGCGGTCAGAATTATTAAAAACGAAATTAATCCAGATATTAAAGTTATATTATTAAGTGCTACAAGCATTGAAAAAGATAGTATTGAGGATTATGATCAGTTATTTGATGATACTTTAGAGAAACCATTTAAGAAAGATAAGCTCTTCGAAGTACTGTCCAAATATCTTGAATATAAACACACGGAAGAAGAAACAAACGAATCTATACCGGACTACCTTAGTTTGCAGAATACTGAAATTAGCGATGAAGATATCGAAAAAGTTCAGAAATATAACTACGAAATTAAAGCTAACTTCTGCCACGAATGGCAGGATATAAAGAACTCGCGCATTATTAATGATGTATCAAATTTTGCAAAAAAACTAAAGAACTTTACAAAGGAAAGAAATCTGCCGATTCTGTATTATTATTCTACAATATTAGCAGATCAAGCCGCAAGGTTTGAAATTGAAAACATGCACAAAACAATAGATATTTTCCCAGAATTACTGAAAAGGCACGGTTGCGACGTAGATTCAGAGTTTTTACCGTAAATAATTATGTCTAATAATCAAACAGTAGTATCGTCTACCAAGCATTTATAGAAGATTATTTATGAAAATACGCTCTATAGTAATTATAGCTTTCGCATTAATCTCTTGCTTTGCTCGATCTCAAGCAAATACGAGGGATTCTCTGCAAGCAGACACTCTAAAAAACCAAAAACATTCCATGAGCAAATCCCCCATGGGTGCAGTGTATCGAAGTTTAGTGCTTCCCGGGTGGGGGCAATATTATGTAGAGTCGTATTGGAAAATCCCGATTTTTACCGGTGGGATGATCGCCAGTAGCTATTTCATTGTTGATTACCATAATAAATACAGTAATAAAGTTAGGGAAATAGACAACTTCCTCTCCGCAGATACACTAAATTTCGGAAGCAATAAGCATTTGCTACTCAAGCGCCAGAGAGAATTTTATCGGGATAATAGAGACCAAGCAATTTTCTTCCTCGCTGGATTTTATTTAGTCGCAGCGATTGACGCTTATGTTGGCGCTCATCTGTTTGATTTCAACGTTACAGATGAAGTCAGCCTCCATTTGTCACCAAGTTACCGCAATGCTGTTGGTATTAATGTTTCTGTTAGTTTTTAGCTCTATAACATTCTTGCGGAGAATAAACGAAAAAAATTACCGCTATAAATTCCTTTGGTAGTAATAATTACTCTCAGGTAATTCATAGCGGTAAAATATTCTAAATAGTGGGTCCTAAGTAGCGGGAATATTAATGAGAGTGGTGGTGATGATGTCCTTCGCCACCTTCTCCACAACCACAACCGCCGCCGTTGCCTTTTCCTTTTCCTTTTCCTTTTCCATGTCCATGACCTTCACCATCGCAACCGCAATCATCGTCTCCGCATCCACCACCATGACCATGTCCGTGACCTTCACATCCGCAGTCGTCGTCTCCACATCCGCAACCACCGCCTACGGCATCTGGGTCTCTGAAGCCTCTGAAAATAAAGCCTTCATCGTCGATTGATTTCTCATAATCGAGAGTTACTCCGAGCAACTGGAAGATCGCAAGATTATCCATAACGATTTTCACTCCCATTTCTTCAATCATTCTATCGCGAGATTTGTCGAACTCGTTATCAAATTCGATGAAGAAATTCATTCCGCAGCAGCCACCGGCTTCTACGGCAACTCTGACGAAATATTCATCTGGGACGCTATTGTCGCGAATTGCATCTTTTACTGCATCGATTGCAGCCCTTGTGATCATGAAAGCATCTTTTTCATCGGCGCCTTCGATACCGCTGTTTATTCTAATTGTATTATCCATATTTGTATAAAGTATTAGTGTTTAAAAATTAGATTCATACTTTGTGTATAAATCATTAAAGTCAATATTGCATATTTTTTTCTTTTCGTAATCCTGCTTGATATTTACAATCGCATCTATTAAATCAGGGCTTTTTATGCCGATTTCGCAGGAATAATACGCTTCGAGGAAAGCAGAAAATTTATCCGCAGCTCGGACGATTTCGCCGTCGATTGGCAGAAATTCCTCCGCATCATATTTTTCATTAATCTTTTCGACGCTTAATTTAGATAGAATTTCCCCATTTATGATAGCTTTATTGGAAAATTCATCTTCTGTGAAATATTTAAATTCCTTTACCCAAGCCGGCTCTAATAGTGGGTATATTTCCTTTTCGCTTAGCTCTTCCTCGATGTGAGAAATAAGGGTTTGCAATTCTTCCGATATTCGCTTCACGGGGGAGATAATATCGCGAGTAGCAACTTCCGGCAAATCGTGGAATATTCCGCAAAAGAAATTGTTGTAAATACGCTTGGGGCAGGAGGTGTATTCAATCGTTAGGAAATAAGAACAAACCGCAACCATCATACAATGCCCAAGGACGGAAGTCTCGGGGACGCGTGGGGTTTGCGACCAACGAATTTGGAAGCGCAATTGTCCGCATAGATCAATGAAATTAGCGATGGATTCGCGATTCATCAGCTTTTGCATTCCCTTTAGCCCGCTGTGGCGGCTTAGCTTGTTCAGCAATTCTGTCTGAATATTTAAGTTTTGATAGCTGTATGGATTAACAGTATAGATGTTGTTAAATTCCATATAACTCGCATAGTTGTGCGCTGCTTCAAGAATTTGGGAGTTAATATCGTCCGCATCATCAGTTTGGAACAGATAGCCCTTAATATCATCTTGAATAGCTTTTTGAGGGAAAATCTTTTGAATTTCAACAAAAATATGTTGATTTAGTTGATCAAAAACGATTTTATCCTTCTTGATTTTATCATAAATAGGAGACTTAATATCGGAGATGATAATCCTGCGGAATAATTCATAAATCCCATTTTTGATTATTTTCATCCAATCAATCTGCACGCCCCTATCTTCCTCGTATCGCGCCAAGCAATATGCGATAATCATTTTAAGCGAATGCTTATCCATCTCGAATAAGTGCATGGGGCGCAAGCGGTCGTTCCATCGCTGAATATTGAAAGCGCGGAAGAGTTCGTCGGCTATTTCTTTAGATAAAATCATTATATATTAATTTCAATTTAATAGTCTAATATAGACAATTTAATAAGCCTATTATTTTGTTAGATGACTTATTTTTTTAGGCATAAATATTGATTAATGGATATTGTTTAATGTAAAATATAAATGAATTGGCTAAATATGAGACTAATCATGAGAAAAATAACTATAGTTTTGTCTATTTTTGTGCTTTGTAGCTTTAGCACACTTTGGGGGCAATCTATTTCCGTAGGACCAAGTATTGGCGTGAAAATGGGGACTAATTCCGCTCCCGCAATGATAGAAAGAGAGAGCGAAATGAAATTCAACAAAATGCCCGACTTGGGATTAATGGGATTTTGGCAGCTCGGCACAGCTGGAAATATGGGCATCGGGCTGAATCTGGCTTATTATTCTTATGGATATGGAATTAAGACGAAGTCGGGCGATAGATATGAATTCTCGTATTCCTACGCAAGTATCAGCCCATTTTTTGATTTCCATAATATTACGATGGGCTTCACTTTCGGATATCCATTGAAGGGGAAATTCGTGAGCGATATTCCCAGCGAGAATTTACGAATAATGAGTGAGTTCAATCTTGGGTATATGCTGCCAGTCATCAACGAAGATAATTCTTCCCTGAATATTTATATAAATACCGGTTTAATGCTCAGCAATGTCTTTTATGATTTCGTCCAGAATGATCCAATGAAGGGGATTTCACCAGCGGTTCATCCGGATATCGCATCAGAGAAGTTTAATCCTCGCATATTCAGCATATCCTTTGGCATTAATTACCTGTTTAACATCTATACTCCGGGAGTAAATCCTGAAGATGCCAATCCGATAGGATACTAGTTTACAATTCATAATTCATAATGCATAATTAAGAAGAAATCAACCTCATCATTTTTGGTGGGGTTGATTTCTTAATTCCCCTCATTGAGGGGTGGATCGCGAAGCGAGACGGGGTGGAACATTGTAAATATTCCACCGTCCTTTTTTTTGTCTATTGGACGGCAAGATGCCGTCACTACTTTTAAAAAAAAACATTGCCCCGCCAAATGACGGGGCAATGCTTTTTGTATCAATTAATAATAAGGTTCAAGTTATGTATTAATTATGTGTTTGCCATTTTTTTTTGATTACTCTTATATTGATTACTATTATTATTCATCAATTATTTTTCATCTACAATTGTGTAATCGGCTTCTTCTACGCCGCCATCTTTTTTCTCTTCGCCTGCTGGAGGTGCTTCCTGCCCTGCATCTTGCGGATTTGCTGCTCCGCCCTGATACATTTGCGTAGATGCTTCGCTCCATATTTGATTAAGATCATCGATAGCTGGCTTAAATTCAGCTGTATTATTATCTTTCACTGCTTTTTCGAGTCTTTCTTTAGCAGCTTCGATTTTAGTTTTAAATTCTGGTGTAATTTT
>CAZGXC010000043.1:11790-19193 GCA_964529535.1 uncultured Hyphomicrobiales bacterium
AATCTCTTTCAGCTGTTTTTCAGTAGAATATACTAAGTTGTCAGCTTGATTTTTCAAATCTATCTCTTCTTTGCGCTTTTTGTCTTCGGCTGCGTGCGATTGAGCTTCATTCTTCATTTTTTCAATCTCATCTTTTGCTAATCCAGAAGATGCTTCGATTCTGATGTTTTGCTCTTTGCCGCTTGCCTTGTCTTTAGCTGCAACGCCCAAGATGCCATTGGCATCAATATCGAAAGTTACTTCGATTTGCGGAATGCCGCGAGGAGCTATTGGAATACCATCGAGGTGGAATCTTCCGAGCGAACGATTGTCGCGAGCCATTGGTCTTTCACCTTGCAAGACGTGTATTTCTACAGATGTCTGGCTGTCTGCCGCTGTAGAGAAGATCTCTGTCTTGCGAGTTGGGATAGTTGTATTCGCTTGAATCATCGGAGTCAGAACGCCGCCAAGTGTCTCGATACCGAGAGTAAGCGGAGTAACGTCAAGCAATAGCACGTCTGTAACGTCTCCGGAGAGAACGCCGCCCTGAATTGCTGCGCCAACTGCCACCACTTCGTCTGGATTAACGCCCTTTGAAGGCTCTTTGCCGAAGAAGTTCTTTACTAATTCTTGCACTTTTGGAATACGAGTAGAACCGCCCACGAGGATGACTTCGTCAATCTGTGATGGAGTCAATTTCGCATCTTTTAATGCTTGTTCGCATGGTTTTAATGATTTTTCGAATAAATCGCCGCAAATAGACTCGAATTTAGCGCGAGTGATATTTACGTTTAAGTGCTTTGGACCATCAGCATTTGCAGTGATAAATGGTAAGTTTACATCTGTTTGCAACATTTGAGATAGCTCGATTTTTGCTTTTTCAGCAGCTTCGCGCAATCTTTGCAATGCCATTGGGTCTTTGCGTAAATCAATGCTTTCTAATTTGTTAAATTCGTCAGCCAAGAAGTCTATTAATTTTTGGTCAAAGTTATCACCGCCGAGGTGAGTATCACCATTAGTTGATTTTACTTCAAATACGCCATCGCCGATTTCGAGGATTGAGACGTCGAATGTTCCACCGCCTAAGTCATATACAGCGACAGTCATATTCTTGCCTTTTTTATCTAATCCGTATGATAATGCTGCTGCAGTTGGCTCGTTAATAATTCTGCGAACTGTTAGCCCAGCGATTTCGCCGGCATCTTTTGTGGCTTGTCTTTGAGCGTCATTGAAGTATGCAGGGACGGTGATTACGGCTTCTGTGATTTTCTGACCGAGGTAATCCTCTGCTGTTTGCTTCATTTTTTGTAATATCATTGCGGAAATTTCTGGTGGAGACCATAATTTACCATCAATATCAACTCTTGCTGAAGTGCCATCTTGACCAGCTACTACTTTGTATGGCACCATTGTCATTTCTTCTTTGACTTCATCTATTCTTCTACCCATAAATCTTTTGATTGAGTAGACTGTATTCTGTGGATTTGTTACGGCTTGTCTTTTTGCCGCTTGCCCTACGATTTTCTCTCCACTTTTTGTGAAGCCAATCATTGATGGCGTTGTGCGAACTCCCTCGCTATTTGCAATTACTATTGGAGTTGTGCCTTCCATTACTGAGACGCAGGAATTGGTTGTTCCTAAGTCTATACCTATTATTTTACCCATTGTAAAAATGTCCTTTCGTTTATTTCTTATGTTTATTTATCTATTCACTTCTACTACCTGTAAAAACTATACCAAAATATAATTTTCGGACACATTGGCAGGCAATGCGACATATTTTCAAGTAAAAAATAAATACAATGACAAAAATGAAGTTGAAAAAGCGTTTATCTGACTTGATAGATGACAATTTTTGACATGTATCATAATTCTCTTGTCGTGTATCTTATGAATGTTTATTTTTCTATGATGAAATTTTCAAAAAATATGCTTAATTTTGATGATTATTATTGTGGATGCTTATTGTTGTGTCCTTAACTTGGAAATAAATTATTAATAATATTAAAATAGAAATATGAATCAAGCAATTATCACAAAAGAATTATTAAGCCCAAATAGCATCGCTGTAATCGGTGCTTCTAATGACGTCGAGAAACCCGGCGGAAAAGTCCTAAAAAATATTATTGATGGGAAATATGATGGCTCGCTGTATGTGCTGAACCCAAAAGAAAGCGAAATACAGGGGATCAAATGTTATAACTCTCCTGCTGATTTGCCGCAAACAGAATTAGCTATTATGGCAATAGCCGCAAAGCATATTCCGAATACTATGCGCATCCTCACAAAAGAGAAAGGCACAAAAGCATTCATAATATTATCAGCTGGATTCAGCGAGCTTGGCGAAGAAGGCAAGAAGCTCGAGCAGGAAATAGTAGATATAGCAAATGAAGCTGGTGCTAGCTTGATAGGACCAAATTGCATTGGAGTGCTTACTCCAAAATATAATGGTATTTTCGCTGGACCAATTCCTAAATTAGTTCCAAATGGAATAGATTTCGTTACTGGATCTGGCGCAACAGCTGTGTTTATCCTTGAAGCAGCTATCCCAATGGGATTAATGTTCTCAAGTCTTTTCTCCGTTGGCAATAGTGCCCAAATCGGGGTAGAAGAAGTATTGAAATATTGGGACGAAACCTTTGATCCCGCCACAAGTTCTAAAATCAAAATGGTTTATTTAGAAAAAGTAGATAAACCCGATTTAATGCTAAAGCACGCAAGCTCCCTCATCAAAAAGGGTTGCAGAATAGCAGCAATTAAAGCTGGATGCACTGAAGCTGGCTCGCGCGCTGCATCATCGCATACGGGAGCATTGGCTGGATCTGATACCGCTGTAGATGCCTTATTCCGCAAAGCTGGGATAGTCCGATGCAGCAGCCGCGAAGAATTAGTATATGTATGCGCTGCATTCATGAGTAAAGAATTAACTGGGAAAAACCTCGCAGTAATCACTCACGCAGGAGGTCCGGGCGTAATGGCTACAGATGCTCTTGCTAAAATGAAGATGAACGTTCCGCATATAGAGGGCGCAGCGGCAGAAGAATTGCTTACTAAGCTCTTCCACGGCTCTTCCGTCTCCAATCCAATCGATTTCATCGCCACTGGCACAGCAGAACAGCTCGGCACAATCCTTGATTACGTCGATAATAAATTCGATAATATTGATGGCTCGCTCGTAATATTCGGATCGACTGGATTATTCAACGTCAAAGACGTTTATACTGTGCTAAATGAAAAAATGAATAACTGCAAGAAACCTATCTTTGCAATTACTCCATCGACTATACAATCGGGCGAAGAAGTGGAATATCTTCAGTCGCTTGGGAAGGCAACCTTCTTCGATGAAGTTGCTACAGCGAATGCCGTCGGAAAAATTTATCACACTCCGAAGCCAATTGATACAAAAGAAGATATCAAAATCGAAGTGGGTAAAATTCGCCAAATTATTGAAAATTGCGAAAATGGATATATCAGCCCGACGGAAATTCAGGGATTGCTCGATGCCGCTGGAATACCAAGAGCACAAGAAAGCGAATTTGACAACGAAGCCGAGGCAATGAAATTCGCCGAGAGTATCGGATATCCAGTCGTGATGAAAGTAGTTGGACCGGTGCATAAATCAGACGTCGGGGGAGTAACCCTAAATGTTCGTTCCGCAGAACAAGTGCAATCTGAATTTAGAAGAATAATGAACATCCCAGATGCGAAAAAAGTATTAATCCAAAGCATGCTAAGCGGCAGGGAAGTATTCATCGGCGCAGCAGCCGAAGGGAAATTCGGGCATATCATCTTGGCAGGCTTGGGCGGAATATTTATTGAAGTTCTGAAAGATGTCAATTCAGCCTTGGTGCCAGTCGCTAATTCCGAAGCGGTGCGAATGATAAAGGAATTGAAATCCTACAAATTGATTGAGGGTGTGCGTGGACAAGAAGGTGTAAATCAAGAGAAGTTTGCAGAAATAATCTGCCGAGTATCAGCATTGATAGAAGCAGCCCCAGAAATCAAAGAAATGGACTTAAACCCACTATTGGGCAATGCCAAGAGCTTAACCGCCGTAGATGCAAGAGTCCGTATCGAGAAATAGTTTATAATGATCGTTGGAAGACCCACAGCTAAAGCAGTGGGTTGAGAAGAGAAAAATCAACCACGTCATCATTCAGGGCGGGGTTGATTTTTTATAATTATGTTGTAGAGAAAGTTTTTAATTGCTTATTTCAATATTTTCTCGAGAGCTCTATTAAATATTGAATTTAGGAGATCAATTAAATTGTTGTCATTTCTCAACTTTGAAAGCTGAGCAGAAACCATCTTTAACTTTTCAACATCAGCGGTTGGGATTTTTAGTTTTTCAGTAACATCAGTAATATAGCAATTTTTCTCATTAGATATTTTATTAAGGTGTCCGATTTGCCACAAATCAGAAATGAGCATGAATTTCATAGAAGAATCCATCAAAATATCCATTAATTGGACTCGAATTTCACGGTCTTTATCTAACAATAAAGAAAGATCCAATAACACGGTATCAATAAGCACTTTAGGCATGTTCAGTTTACAAATTATCTCCTCTATTTGGGATTTTGTAATTCCGCAAGATTCACAATTCATACAAGCAATAGCCGAGAGAATTGCCAAATAAGCAGCAACTTCATCTTCTTTCGTGAATTTATGAAGGTGAGTGTTATTATTGTAATTTATTTTCTGCACGGCAGAATTCTCTAGTTTATTGAAATTATTGTTTTGTATTACTTCGCCAACTGCAAAAATAAGATTATTTTGCAATTTATACAATTATTATTTTGTTTTTATAAAAATAATTAGGAGTAAATTCCCTTGTGTAAAACTTTTTTTAAAAAAAGTGGGAAGAAGTGGGTGATATTCCCAATAATTTTCGTATTTTTGCGTTTGTAAAACCTGTAGAGTTTTTAGCAGGAATAATAACGATATTTTAGAAGTATTTAAATGGCATTTTTCAAAGGGCAAGAATTTTATTCCATCGATAGCAAGGGGCGCATCAACATCCCTGCAAAGATGAGGAAAGCAATGGCTCCCGAGGCTAACGATATTTTCGTGCTGACCCGCGGGGTAGATAAGTGCATTGTGGCTTACCCATTTGATGAATGGAAAAAATACGAAGAGAAATTCGAGCAGCTAAATCAATATGATGAGAAAAACCGATACTTCCTGCGCCTGCTCTTAATGTGGAGCGAGGACGTAAAGCTCGACGCACAGCAAAGAATATCAATCCCAAAGAATTTAATTGACTTCGCCGGGATAGATGGCAAAGTAGCAATCATCGGAATGATTGATCATATAGAAATATGGAATCCAGAAGTATTCCAAGAATACTTAAGCAGCAAGGAAGAATCATACGAAGAAGTTGCGGAAAAAGTTATGGTGCTCTAAGGGTTCTATACTGAATCATTGGAATATCAAAGAAATTGAACTATATAAAAAAGGTGGGGAAAAGTGGGAGATTTAATTATCTCCTCACATTAAGCAAATATTTTGATGAAAAAGAAAAATCAAAATAAAAGTATAAAAAAGCAGATTGATTATTCCGAAGCAGAGGAATACGAATATCATCTGCCAGTTTTCTTAGATAAAGTATTAGAATACTTAAATATTAAAGAAGACGGTTTATATATCGATGGAACCCTCGGGGGAGGGGGACATTCCGCAGAAATTTTGCGAAGGCTGGGGAAAAACGGGAGACTGTTAGCCTTCGACAAAGACATCGCAGCAATCAAGTATTGCCAAGCGATATTTGCTGAAGAACTCAAGAAAGAGGGGGAAAGCAAAATTACTCTTTGCAATGAGTGCTTTAGTGAGGCATGCAGCATAAAGAGCCTTAGTGGCAGTGTGAACGGAATACTTTTGGATCTGGGGGTGTCATCTCGGCAACTTGACGATAGCACCCGAGGCTTCAGCTACAGATTCGAAAGCCCGCTGAATCTGCGATTCGCATCCGATGGACGCGATGCAGAAACTATCATTAACTCCGCTAAGCAGGAAGAGATTGAAAGGTTTTTAAAACTTTATGGGGAAGAACCTTTCGCGAAAAATATAGCGCGACGCATCGTAGAGAGGCGTCGCGTGTTCCCCATTAAAACTACTACTGACCTGCGGAAGATTATCGAAGAATCTGTCCCGGGAAGCCAATTAATGAAAGCCCTATCAAGAAGCTTCCAAGCTATAAGGATAGCCGTAAATGACGAACTTGGCGTGTTGGAAGAGACATTGAACAACGTCCTCCCTATCCTCGCACCGATGGGGCGAATCGTCGTGATTTCATATCATTCACTCGAAGACAGGATCGTCAAAAATATTTTCCGCGAGCTATCTCATAAAAAATATTCAGATGACCCCCTGCCCATACTAATCCGCGAAGCCGAATTAAAATCCCTAAGCTCGAAACCAATCATCCCTGATGCCGAAGAATTGAAGCGCAATCCGCGCTCCCGCAGTGCTAAAATGAGAGTGGCGGAGAGAATTTAGTTGTAGATGTAGCCTCTTTTCCAACAAAAGAAATTGTAAATAATATCGCATAACTCTGCAATTATTCTCTTATCGACATCTGAAACTCTGTGGAAAAGACGAAAATTTTTGCTAATTTGCAAACTTTTAATATTCCAAAGAAATAGTAGTCGGATAATATGAGTTGGAACAATATAATTGGACAAGATAGAGTAAAAGATATTTTGCAAAGGGCAATCCTCGAGAAAAGAATATCGCATTCCTATTGCTTCTGGGGAACAGAGGGCTGTGGGAAAGATGCCATCGCAATAGAATTTGCAAAAACTGCGAACTGCGAACGCCCCATTATCAATGGAGATAGTAGTATCGAAGCCTGCGATGAATGCAATAGCTGCCATACAATCTCTACTCTGCAGAATCCGAATGTCCAATTGTTATTCTCGCTACCAACGCCAAAATCTACATCTACGAAAGACGAGAGCGTGCTTTCCAAGATGTCCGAAGAGCAGATCTCCGATATTAAAGAGCAACTGAAGCTAAAAGCAGAGAATCCATACCATAAAATTTCACTTGCTGGAGCTAATCAAATTAAGATAGCGAATGTTCGCGAAATCAAAAAGAACTTATCAATGTCCGCTATTACTGCGGGCAGGCGTTTTATAATAATATCGAATGCCCACGAATTGACTACCGAAGCAGCTAATGCCTTCCTGAAGACCCTCGAAGAGCCTCACGATGAGATTACTATCATTTTGACCACGCCAAAAATAGAGCAAATAATGCCTACAATTCTGTCGCGCTCCCAGCAGATACACTGCGAGCCAATTCCAGATAGCGAGATAGTCAAAATCCTGATGGATAAATATGGCAAAAGCTCCGGCGAGGCGAGAATAATTTCTGCCTTTGCGCAGGGCTCCTATTTGCGTGCGATGGAATATATGGACGAA
>CAZGXC010000044.1:0-18189 GCA_964529535.1 uncultured Hyphomicrobiales bacterium
CCTCTTCGCAGATCTTATAATGATCCTCGGCAGTATTGATATTGTATTAGGTGAAGTAGATAGATAATTAACAAAAATAGATAAAATGGAAAATCATCAATATTTATTTAATTTAATAAGCGGATACGCAGGCGATATAATAGCAGGAGTGCTAGTTGCCGTTATTCCGCTTGGATTAGTGCTATTATATGCTCTCGTAGCAATTTACGGTGAGTTAAAGATTGCATCTTTTATCCATCTTAAATTGGGTCCAATGCGAACTGGTAAGTGGGGTCTCCTCCAGCCAATAGCAGAAGTATTTAAACTCTTGCAAAAAGAGGATGTTACTCCCGATGCAGCTGATAAACCATTGTATATAATGGCTCCATTCATCATATTCCTCGGAACATATTTGGCTTTAGCAGTTCTTCCGCTAAGTTCTCATTTTGTTCCAGTGGGCTTAAATATAGGTTTATTCTTTATTATCGCAATAAGCTCTTTATCCGTGATAGCAATTGTTATGGGCGGTTGGGCTTCAGATAATAAATATTCATTGATTGGTGCTGTGCGATCTGTAGCTCAAATTGTAAGCTATGAAATCCCCGGAGCAATGTGCGTCCTCGGTGTCGCAGCTATGGCACACTCATTGGATATGAACGTAATCTCCGCTCAGCAAGATGGTGGCTTCTGGAATTGGTATATCTTTGGTGGTCCCGGTGGAAT
Organism: uncultured Hyphomicrobiales bacterium; assembly: GCA_964529535.1. Classification (GTDB taxonomy): domain Bacteria; phylum Bacteroidota; class Ignavibacteria; order Kapaibacteriales; family UBA2268; genus CALLXS01. The sequence continues at coordinate 703 of CAZGXC010000044.1, forward strand.
AGAGAAAATATGGGTGATACCATTTACAGCAGTAATGTTCTTGCTCTATTTCGTAACAGGTTTAGCAGAGAATAACAGAACTCCATTTGACGTTCCAGAAGGTGAATCCGAGATCGTAGCTGGATATCACACAGAGTATTCAGGAATGAAATTCGCATTCTTCTATTTAGCAGAATATGGTAATATGTTCGTAGTTAATGCGATTTTAGTAGTATTGTTCTTAGGAGGTTGGTCTTCTCCTTTTGGAGATTTCCTCAATTCACCGATATGGCAAGTATTCTGGTTTATTTCTAAGTCATTGTTCTTCGTAGGCGTGCAAATGTGGCTTCGCTGGACACTCCCAAGAATTCGCGTCGATCAATTAATGCATTTATGCTGGAAAGTAATGCTTCCAATTTCAATGGTCTGCTTCTTGGCAATGGCTTTAGCAGGTATGTTATTTTAATAGCAGGTATGTTATTTTAATAGTTATATATAGGATAGATATTAAATTATGTCGAATTATATAAAAAATATTGTTCAGGGCTTAGGCACGATCTTCACTGGTATGAATATTACTGCCAAGAACTTTTTCAGCAGTAACGTAGCTGTGCAATATCCTGATATTCACCCACTTGAAAAAGCTGGAAGCGATAGAATGCCGGATAACGCAAGAAATAGATTAGCTGTCATTATTCCAAAATGCACAGGTTGCAAAAGCTGCCAAAAAGCTTGCCCAGTAAATTGTATAAGCATCGAAACAGTGAAAGTCGCTGCGAATGATCCAGATAAACCTACAATGGAAGATGGAAAACGCAGAGTGATGTGGTTGGCTCAATTTGATATTGATTTTGCAAAATGTTGCTTCTGCGGATTCTGCACAACAGCATGCCCAACCGATGCGATCATAACAACTACTGAGTTTGAATATTCATGCTATGATAGAGATGACTTGCTTTACCATTTCTCTACATTGTCAGCTGAACAAGTATCCGAAAAGAGAAAGTTATTAGCTGAAGAAGCTCGCCTAAAAGCTGAAAAAGCAGCTGCCGAAAAAGCAGCAGCAGAGAAAGCGGCTCAAGAAGCACCTAAGGAAAGCAATGATCAAGATAATAATAAACCGAATCATGATAGTAATTCACAAGACAATAACAAATAGTAATTAGATTAATTATTGAAATTAATATTAAGGTAATAATAAATGAATTTAGAAGCTGTTGTTTTTTACTTGTTCGCACTGATAGTCCTCTGCTCAGGTGCTGTAGTAGTATTAAGTAAAAATATTATGCACTCTGCATTTGCACTACTTTTCACATTCTTCGGAATGGCTGGACTCTACGCCATGCTGATGGCAGATTTCATTGCCGTAGCGCAAATTATGATTTACGTTGGTGGTATCTTGGTGCTTATCATCTTCGCTGTGATGCTCACCGCAAAAGTAACTGGTATAGTTATCAAAACCGGATCCATGGGTAAATTAAGTTATCTAACTGGTGGCGGAATTGCAGCATTAATAGCAGGCACATTAGCATACGTATTTATGAATTCAAATTGGGTGCAAAAACCATTAGATAAAATGCCGGATACTTCAATTAATATGATCGGCAACACGCTGATGACTGAATACCTTTTGGCATTTGAAGTGGCAGCAGTTCTATTGCTGATTGCATTGGTCGGAGCTGCAATGATTGCCCGCAAAGATAATCTTCAAACAGATACTAATGTAAAGGATTAAGGTAATAATAATGGAAATAGGACTAACACACTTTCTCGTAGTAAGCGCAATTTTATTCTCAATGGGAATATTTGCGATAATTACTCGCAAAAACGCAATCCTCGTATTGATGGGATTCGAGTTGATTTTAAACTCAGCAAATCTTAACTTCGTGGCATTCTCGCGATATGGCGGAATGAATATCGATGGGCATGTAGCTACGCTATTTGTATTGCTTTTAGCCGCTGCAGAGACTGCGATAGCTCTCGCTATCATTTTGAATATATTTCAAAACTACAAGCACATCAACGTTGATGAAGTAGATCAATTAAGAGACTAATAATAATTTTAGATAATAAATAATAATTTTATAGATATGAGTGCTGAAAATATACTTTTTATATCATTAATAATCTTGTTCTTGCCTTTGTTAAGCTTCGTGATTAATGTTTTCTGGGGCAAACGATTAGGGAAGACGTCCTCGTATATTGGAACAACAATACTTGGAATAGATTTAATATTGGCTCTTGTGGTTTTCGCAAGCAAAGTGTTTGGCGATATTCAAGCTACAGAAGTAGTCAAAAATGGAATTAAGATTATTACTAATAATTCAATCATCCAGGCGAAAGTTAATTGGCTTAGCTTAGGACATTTTAATCTTAATCTGGGTATCGGTATTGATAACTTAGCATGCGTAATGCTTGTAGTCGTTACTCTGATTAGCACCTTGGTTCATATATTCTCTATGGTTTATATGGCTGGTGATAAGAGATTCCACCGTTTCTATGCGTATTTGGGAATATTTACCTTCTCTATGCTCGGCATAGTCTTGGCAAACAACCTGTTAAATATGTATATTTTCTGGGAATTAGTAGGATTAAGCTCCTATTTGCTAATTGGTTTCTGGTATGAGAAAGATTCTGCAGCCAACGCAGGGAAGAAAGCATTCCTTGTAAATAGAGTGGGCGACTTGGGATTCTTCCTCGGAATAATGATGCTATTCGTTGTGTTTGGCACATTAATGTTCGATGAGCTCTTCGCTACAATTGGCTCTGCTGACACTATGCAAGCAATTGCAAGTGGAGCTCTTAAATTACCATTCGGTCTCGGATACGAAACGTATTTGACATTAGCGGGAATCTTTATTTTCTGTGGCGCGATTGGTAAATCAGCGCAGTTCCCTCTACACGTTTGGTTACCAGACGCGATGGAAGGTCCAACCCCAGTATCGGCATTAATTCACGCCGCTACAATGGTTGCAGCTGGTGTATATATGACTGCAAAAGTATTCCCAATGCTAACGGGAACAGCCCTCAACTTTGTTGCGATAGTCGGAACTATTACTGCTTTTATCGCAGCTACTATTGCACTTACTCAAACAGATTTCAAAAAAGTATTAGCATATTCAACGGTCAGCCAACTTGGCTACATGGTTATGGGTTTAGGCATCGGAGCATTCACAGCTGGATTTATGCACTTGGTTACCCACGCTTGGTTTAAGGCAGCATTATTCCTTGGATCTGGTTCTGTAATTCACGCAATGCACGAATCAATGCACCATGCTCACGATCATCATACAGATCCACAAGATATTTCAAATATGGGTGGATTGCGTAAGAATATGAAAGTAACTTACCTAACATTTTTATTCGCTACTTTAGCAATTTCTGGTGTGCCTTTAACTTCTGGTTTCCTAAGTAAAGATAGTATCTTAGCAGGAACATTAGCTTATGCTGATCTTGCTGGAGGTTTGGCTTGGATAGTCCCAATAATTGGATTTGGCGTTGCTGGTCTAACAGCATTCTATATGTTTAGATTAACAATATTAGCTTTCCACGGAAAACCAAAGACAGATATTGCTAATAACACAAAGGAAAATTCCTTTAAAATTACAATGCCTTTAGTCGTGTTATCATTACTGACTATTTGGGCAGTATATTCGGTTAATCCTTTTGATGCTAACCAAGGTTGGTTCGCTCAAAAAATCACAATGCCGGCAACTGCTGTGCCAGCAGAATTCGCTAGACCATTTATGCTAAGCGAAGCGCCTGCAGCTCAGACAGAAGCAGTAGAGGCAGTAGCTCATCACGAAGCAGCTGGTCATCATGCCGGAACTAAATTCGAAGAAAGCATGCACCATTTCCATTTACCAGCGATGATCTTATCATTGTTGATAGCTGGAGGAGGAATATTGTTAGCATTTGTGATGTATCAATTTAAGATAATTAATGCTGATAATTTAGCAAATCAATTAAAACCATTGTTCACTTTCTCGAAAAACAAATGGTATTTCGATGAACTTTACGATAAAACAGTTATTGCTTTTACAATGTTTATTTCAAAAGCAATGAGCTTGTTTGACAACAAAGTAATAGATGGAATAGTCAATGGCACTGCTACAGTCTCTAGATTTGTAGGAAAAGTAGTTGGCTTATTCGATAATGTAGTAGTAGATGGAGCTGTAAATTTAGTAGCAAGCGTAACGGGTGGACTTGGAGCAGCAGCTCGCAAGATGCAAAACGGTAGGATTCAAACTTATGTAGCCCTTGCGTTCCTTGGATTGATTGCTTTAATTTACATTTTTATATAAATTTAATTTTTGAATAATAATAAATAAATAATAAACGGAGGTTAAATGCCGCAGACTTTTGGGTTTCCAATTTTGACTTGGATAACATTTCTGCCAATATTGGGTATGATAATACTCGCCTTTATCCCAAGTGGTAAAGATGAATTAAGCAGAGAGTCATCTAGTAAATACTTTAGATGGCTTACTGTGGGGATAACATTTATTCAATTAATCCTTGCACTAATAATTTTTAGTAATTTCGATTTCTCGCAAACGGGTGTTAATGACCCTAACGGATTCCAATTCGTAGAGAAGTTTACTTGGATTCGAGCAAATTTCCCAATGCTTGGTTCATTAAATATAGAATACTATATGGGCATTGATGGAATAAGCGCACCAATGTTGTTGCTTACAGCTATCGTATGCTTCGTAGCTTCATTTACTTCATTCGGTATTACTAAATCAGTAAAGGGATATATGGCAATGTATCTATTACTGAATACTGGTATGTTTGGTTGCTTCGTAGCTCTTGATTTCTTCTTATTTTACGTGTTCTGGGAGATTATGCTTATCCCAATGTATTTCTTAATAGGAATATGGGGCGGACCTCGCAAAGAATACGCAGCAATTAAGTTCTTTATCTATACTTTTGTTGGTTCTTTGTTTATGCTATTGGTAATGATTGGTTTATACTTCAGCTACCAAATTCCAGATCCAGCAAACCCAGGTGCTTTCATGCACACATTTAATTTAATTGCAATGCTTGACCCAGCGAACTTAGTCCCAGGATCAATTTTTGGAACACTTGGCTCGAGTATTAGATTTGCTGCATTCGTAGCGGTATTTATCGGATTTGCAATTAAAGTGCCTATGGTGCCTTTACATACATGGTTACCAGATGCCCACGTAGAAGCTCCAACAGCTATTTCAGTTATTCTGGCTGGCGTGCTTTTGAAGATGGGAACTTACGGAATGCTTAGAATTGCATTTCCAATCTTCCCTGAAGCTTTTGGTCAATCACAGTGGTGGATAGCTTTCCTCGGAATGTTCGCAATTCTCTATGGTGCTTTATGCGCTTTGGGACAACATAAAGTAGGGAAGAGAGACTTAAAGAAGATGATAGCTTACTCATCTGTTTCCCACATGGGTTATGTAATTCTTGGAATGGCTTCAATGACTCCTCAAGGAATTACTGGAAGTATCTTCCAAATGTTTAACCACGGAACTATTACAGCAATGCTCTTCATGATTGTTGGTGTAATATACGATAGAGCACACACTCGTGGATTAGATGATTTTGGTGGAATGGCTAACAAGATGCCAATTTATACAGGAATTACGACTGTTGCGTTCTTCGCAGCTATCGGCTTGCCTGGTATGAGTGGATTCATCAGCGAGACAATGGTCTTCCTTGGTTCATTTAATACATATCCATGGCTTACAGCATTCTCTGCTCTTGGTCTTATCTTAGGAGCGGCTTATATGCTTTGGGCATTCCAGAAGATATTCTTCGGAAATATTCCAGAAAAATGGCAAGGTCCTTGGGATCCAACACACAAGAAATATAAAACAGACGACATTTCATTAGTAGAATTAGCAGGCTTAGTCCCATTGGCATTAATTGTTATTTACTTGGGTATTCAACCGACTACAGTTACTAATTTAATGGTTACTTCGGTAAATCACTTCGTAGATTTTATGAAACCATTCGTTTATATGGGTGGTATGTAAGCATTTTATGCTAATTAATATTAAATAAAAGAGTAAAAAAAATATGTTTGATGCTATTATATTAAATAATATTACAAGTCATTTTGCCAAGAGCGTAGAACTCTTCAAGCCGGAAATTGCACTGTTGATTACGTTCATTGCTGCACTTTTCATGGATATTGTTTTTAAGAAAAATAGAAATGCCGCAGCTTATACTGTTTGCGTTGGATTCGTAGTTACTGGAATTTTACTTTATTTCCAATCCGGAATAATCGAAAATGCTTTCATTAATATGATAGCTATTGATCCATACTCTGTTTTCTTTAAATATCTTATCCTTATCTCCAGTTTTGGAGTATGCTTGATGTCATTCTTTTCTGATGAACTCTATATGAGTGGCAGAAAGGTTGGAGAATATTATTCTTTGATAACTGGGATGACTCTTGGAATGTTCTTGCTGGCTGGGGCTACTAATCTGATAATGATTTACTTAGCTATCGAAATGATGAGCTTCTCATCATACGTATTAGCTGGTTACACAAAAGAAAGCAAAAGAGCAAGCGAAGCTTCGCTAAAATACGTGATTTACGGCTCGGTTTCATCCGGTATAATGATTTATGGAATGTCCCTCTTGTTCGGTGCGTCTGGTTCGCTAAACTTTGTAGAATTAGCTACTATGATACCAAATGGACAAGTGGATATGCTTCCATTAATTATATCAGGAATAATGATAATCGCAGGATTTGGATACAAAATTTCTTTAGTGCCATTCCACTTCTGGACTCCAGACGTATATGAGGGCGCACCTATCACAGTTACTGCATTTTTATCCGTTGCCTCAAAGATCGCTGGTTTAGCTGGATTTATCAGATTTACTTTAGTGATATTCGCAAACGATCCTTATTTAAATTGGCAAATAGTTATAGCTGTATTATCAGTTGTTACGATGACAACAGGAAATCTTTCGGCTATATGGCAGAGTAATGTAAAGAGAATTTTAGCATTCTCTGCTATTGCTCATGCTGGTTATATTCTGATGGCATTGGTAGCAATGGATAAAATTGGCGTAGCTTCTATAATGTTTTATTTATTCGCTTATATCTTCATGAATTTAGGAGCATTTATGGTCGTAATGCTAATTGCGAACAAGATCAACTCCGAAGATATTGACGATTATAATGGAGTTGGTTATAAAATGCCTGTGCTTGGCGCATTGCTTGTGATTTTCTTAATTTCATTAGCTGGTATTCCGCCAACGGCTGGTTTTCTCGGCAAATTTTACATATTCGCAGCTGTCTTGGAAAAAGGTGGGGTGTGGGTATGGCTGGCTGTAGTTGGTGTGCTTAATAGTGCAATTTCTATTTTCTATTATTTCAAGATATTTAGAAATATGTATCTTAGAGGAAATAAGACGGAAACAAGCGAGAGATTCACATTTAGTCCAGCAGCTATTATTTTAACAGTGGTTTTTGCAATACCTACATTACTATTGTTAGTGTATTATTCTCCACTATTAGAATGGGCTAATTATTCAGTCGCTATGCTTTTTGTGAAATAAGTAAATAAAAATCAAATAATAATAAAGCTGTTCTTCAGAGATGAGGAACAGCTTTTAATTTAATTTCGAACAATTATGCTTTTATTTTTTGTTCATTTTAGCCCATGAATCACGTAAGCCGACAGTGCGGTTAAATACTGGGGCTCCGGGTTTAGAATCTTTGCTATCAGCACAGAAATAACCGACTCTCTCGAATTGGAATTTATCGCTCGGATTAGCATCTAATAAGGCTGGCTCTACCCAAGCATTAATAGTTTTAAGAGAATCTGGATTTAGATTATCGAGGAATGTTTTTCCTTCGGGAGCTTCGTCTGGGTTTTCCGTCAAAAACAGATTATCATAAAGTCTAACTTCAGCTTGCTTGCCAAATTCAGCAGAAACCCAGTGGATAGTTCCTTGCACTTTTCTACCATCTGGGGAGTTTCCTCCGCGAGAAGCAGGATCGTAAGTGCATATTAATTCGGTTACTTCTCCGTTTTCATCTTTAATCACTTCTTTGCAAGTAATGAAATATGCATATCTTAAACGGACTTCTTTGCCAGGAGCTAATCTGAAAAACTTCTTTGGAGGTTCTTCCATGAAGTCGTCTCTTTCAATGTAGATTGTTTTAGAGAACTTTATTTTGCGAGTTCCAGCATTAGGATCTTCTGGGTTATTAATAGCTTCCAATTCATCATCTTTTAAATCTTCGGGATAATTTTCGATGGTGATTTTCAGCGGATTAATAACTGCCATTCTTCTATCGGCGATTTTATTCAAATCTTCGCGAATACAGAACTCTAAGACGCTGTAATCTACGACGCTTTCAGACTTTGTAACGCCAATTCTTTCAGCGAAATCGCGTATTGATGCAGGAGTGTAACCCCTTCTGCGGAATCCTGAAATAGTTGGCATTCTTGGGTCGTCCCAGCTCTGAACATAGCCTTCTTGGACTAGCTGCAAAAGTTTTCTTTTGCTTAGCACTGTATAGTTTATATTCAACCTTGCAAATTCAATTTGCTGAGGATGGCAAGGAGTCTTTAATACATCAAGATACCAATCATAAAGAGGTCTATGGTCTTCAAATTCCAGAGTGCAAACGGAGTGAGTAATTCCCTCAATCATATCCGATTGCCCGTGTGTGAAGTCATACATAGGGTAGATGCACCATTTATCGCCAGTTCTGTGGTGGTGAGCCCTTTTGATTCTGTAAATTACAGGGTCTCTCATGTTTAGATTTGGCGATGACATATCTATTTTAGCTCTTAGGGTTCTGCTTCCATCTGGGAACTCGCCCTTTGTCATTCGAGCGAATAGGTCTAAATTCTCCTCGATAGTCCTATCTCTGAATGGGCTTGGCGTGCCAGGCTCTGTGAGGGTTCCTCTGCATTGTCTCATTTCTTCGGGGGTCTGCTCGCAAACGTATGCTAATCCATCATTTATCAATTGAAGAGCAAAATCATATAATTGATCAAAGTAATCTGATGCGTAATACAATCTATCCTCCCAATCAAATCCGAGCCACTTAACGTCCTCGATAATAGAATCAACGTATTCTACATCTTCTTTTACGGGGTTAGTATCATCGAACCTTAGATTGGTTTTTCCGCCAAATTCCTTTGCCAGACCGAAATTCAGGCAGATAGATTTGGCGTGTCCGATATGTAAGTATCCATTTGGTTCTGGTGGGAATCTCGTGTGGACTTTTCCACCATTTTTATTGTTTTTTAAATCTTCGATTATAATCGTTTTGATGAAGTTGTTGCTAACTCCAAATGTTTCATTGCTGTCCATAATTTTGCTTAAATTTATAATTAACAGATTACAAAGATACGAAAAAAAGCAGATATTACATAAACGAAAATGCCGGAAGGTATAAAATGGATGGATATGGTTTTTGAAATATTATTTGAACAAAGATGTTATTCATTCTAATTCATATTACTTGAGCTGTTTTGGTTAATATTATTCACTAACTATATTGATATCACTATTTATGATGATTTTATCAAGAACAAAATCATCATTTTTGAGGATTGATTGTATGGGAAAATAACCGTAATTTTGTGACTAATTAATTAAGTTGTAAGTATAGTATAATTTATATAAAATAAACACAATTATCTTAATCTTTATAAAGCAATGATTCAAAATTCAATAAACCCCAACTACATCAGTGGCGACAACCAAAAGTATATGAAAATGTACGATTGGATGTATCCCGTTTATGATTTGGTAGAAAAAGTGGGCGGTAAGCTCCTCTACGGCAATCAAGTAGTAGAAATGCGTAGGGAGATGATTAGCCGTTTGGAGTGGAAGGACGGGCTGTCAGTTTTAGTAGTTTCGATAGGTACAGGCAGAGATATTGAGTTTATCCCCAAGCACATTGACACCAAAAGCTTGACCATTACAGGTGCCGATATTTCGGAAGGAATGTTGAAGAAATGCCAAAAAAAGTTTGCCAAAAAACTTAATCTCTCGTTAGTGCAATGCTGTGCCGAAGATTTACCGTTTGACGACAACGCTTTCGACATAGTTTTCAGCGTAGGTGGCTTCAATTTCTTCAACGATAAAAAACGGGCGGTAGCCGAAATGATGCGGGTTGCCAAAGATAGCGCAAAAATCCTGATTGCCGACGAAACCAACGACCTAATTAACAAGCACTACAAACACGCCGGCTACACCAAAAAGTATTTCAACGATGCTTCGGTCGATTTATCGGAAATAGAAAACCTCATGCCCACCACCGAACGAAAAACTAAACTATTGTGGAAAAACCGATTCTACTGCATTACGTTTAGAAAATCCATAAAGCAATGACAACGATACACACATTTGCGATTCTATCTGTGAATGCATTAACAACTAATATCTATGAACGAAACTAAAATAAAAACCGCCTACAAGCAGTCGAAAAATATTTATGACGACGTTTTAACTCAAAACAGCTGGTTTTCAAAACTATACATCAATCTATTTTGGGGTGTAAACGATTGGGAAATTGTCAACAAAGTGCTGGCATACATTCCCGATAATTTCAGTGGAGAGCTATTGGATGTTCCCGTATGCACAGGGGTTTTTACAGCAAATAAATACGCTGAACTAACGAAAGCCCAAATTACCTGCATCGACTATTCGCAAGACATGTTGGCGCAAGCAGAGAACCGATACAAAAGCATTGATTTGCAAAATGTTACCTGTATACAAGGCGATGTGGGTAAATTGCCATTTGATAATGAAAAGTTTGATATAGTGCTGTCAATGAATGGCTTTCACGCGTTCCTAGACAAAACGAAAGCGTTTGACGAAACAGCGCGTGTGCTAAAAAGGGGTGGCTTGTTTATTGGCTGTTTTTACATTAAAAAGGAGTATCGAAGAACCGATTTTGTGGTTAATTGTATTCTCTCAAAAAAAGGGTGGTTCACACCTCCGTTTCACACAAAATGGGAATTGGAAGATATACTAAAAAAACGGTATAAGACCGTAGAACTACATTCCGATAAAGCAATGGTGTGGTTTCGGTGTGTGAAGTAATCAAACAAATGCATTTTCCTTCTGTTTATCCTCATTTATTAGGATTGATTGAGCGGAAAAATAACTGTATCTTTAATTCTATTATAATAGCAAAGGCAACTGACCGAGATAATTAGACAGTTGCCTTTTGGATTATATGAGCCTTATAAATATAATTCGGATTATAATAATGCTTATAACTATAATCCTAATTCCACACCTAAGAATATGCTACGCTCTGCGGCTGGGAAAAATTCCTTGCCATCGCCACTGAACGAATACATATTATTTAGTAAGTTATTGACTTGTAATTGTAATTTAATTGAGTTCATTGCTAATACATTGCGGAAAGTATATGCCAAATCTAAATCAAAAGCTACAAAAGCATCATTGACGTTATCGGCATAATATCCGAGCCAATCATTGCGAAGCGCATTAATAATTATTGGATTCGTTCTAAGCATATCATTATAATTATCAGTAAAGAATTTACCGACGTATTTTCCAGTTACAGAAGCAAAGAAATCAGAGATTTTGTAATTCAATCCGAAATTACTCATCATACTTGGGAATCCTGCTATTTCATTACCAGCGAGGGAGACTTTATCCTGTTCCTTGCCCCTGTCGAAATAAACATCATATTCTACAAAGTAATTCTTGCTGAAAGTAGCATTTGCCCAAACGCTTAGGAATTGGTTTGCAGTTTTAAACACGAATGCTGATCCACTTAATTCTATTCCATAATGGCGAGATTTCGCAGCATTTTCGTCCAAAGTAGTTCCGAAGCTGTCCTTTTTACCAGTTTTTACGAACTCATCGCGATAATCCATAAAATAAGCATTCGCGCTTAGATTAAAGTCATCTGTTTGGTAATTCGCACCGACTTCCACATCCAGCATCTTCTCTGGTTTTGCATTTGGATTGCTAAAGTTGTATATTTTTGTGTCTTTTCCATCTATTTGCACAATCTGATATTCAAACATTGGCTTTTTACCGAATAAACCTTCACTTGCGTGATATAGGTTTTTCATTCTCGGCTCTCTTGAAGTATGAGCTACGAAAGCATAGAAATTGAGATTATTATCCACTTTATAATTTAATCCAAGTCTTGGATTGACAAATACATAATTCACATCGAATAGTAATCCTTCGCCACCGACTTTTTCTTTGTCGCTATTATAGTAATAGATAGGTTTTTCGCCAAACTTCTCGTTATCAATTCTGAAAGAATGATTAACTACTTGCAAATCTCCAAAAACGGATAGATTTTCATTAAATTTGTATTGATCTTTTACAAATACAGAGAGAATATCGCGATAGCCATTATAATAATATAAATCAAAGTCTAAATCATAATTTTTCGGCATTCTATCAGCGAATAGAATATTCATATCGTGTTCTGATTTGTGTCTGCGCACTTCGAATCCTGCTGTTAATTCATTGCTTCCGGCTGTCCAAGTAATTTTTGGTATCCATCCGAATTGCTTATTGCGCACCCAAGCGCGAGTAAATGAATTTTTGAAATTATTGGAATCATTTGTGTTGAATTTTGATGCTGTTACTTTATTAAATGTCTTGTCTGCCCAAGAGTAATCTCCATCGAAGAATCCATCGCCTTGGTAATAAAACAGAGATGAAATTAGCAAAAGATTATCATTGATTTTATAAGTATTCAATATTTCAAAATGCGGTTGGCTAAATTCTTCTGTCTCGTGCTTACTTCTCTCGCTTGCGTAGCTAATGTTTTGTCCAGTTGAATCATAAGACCAACCCCAAGCATAGTTTTTCAAGCGAAGGTTTGCATCTTTGATGTATGATTTTGGCAATCCTGTGTAGCACATAGCGTCATTTACTGGACCTCCGAAGAAGTTAATTTGAGTAGTAAGAGCTTCGCCAAAATATGCGTAAGAGAAAAAGTAGCTTTGCAATTTCGCCCATGATCTATCGCGATATCCATCTGATGAAATGCGGGAAACTTTAGCATAAAATGCGCTATTATCCACTAATCCACTTGAATATTCAAGGGAGAATTTGGTGGTGTTGCGATTGATTAAGTTATCGGGTTTGCTTGCAGAAAAATAATTAGTTCCTATTCCAGAAAAAACTCTTAATCCCTTTATATTAGCGATGCTGGATGTTTGGATATTGATAGACCCACCAATAGATGGCGAGCCATAACTTGCCATACCGGCGCCGCGCTGCACCTGAATATTTTCGGTAGAGCCTGCTAAATCCGGCATATCAATCCAATATACCTCGTGATCTTCTGGATCATTCTGTGGGATTCCATTCACCATTACGGCGATTCTGCGCTGGTCGAATCCTCTCATCCTAATATCGGAATATCCGATACCATTACCATTTTGCGATGAAAATATTACTGATGGCATGATGGAGAGTAGCTTCGGCATATCTGAGTTTAGATAGCGGTTTGTGATCTCTTTCTGTCCGAGTTCGCTGAATGGTAGCGGTGATTCGCCTTTTACGGCACGACTGGACGTAACCGTTACGGCGGGAGATGTCCAGACTTTGGAACTATCTCCAAATTCATTAATGCCATTGGCATTATTCTTCGCATTTGCTGTGGTAGCCAAGGCGATAGTCAAAACAAAGGCTTTGACGATTTTGTTTAGATTGTTATTTTTTAGATAAGATAACATGTGTACCTCGAAATATTATTAAAAAAATTACGAGGAAGTATCTATTGCTGAGGTAAATAGAGAATACCTTGCCAATGAAATATTATCGCATTAGCATTATCCCTATTTATTTAGCGTATTTGATTAATACGCAGTGAGTTGCACGTAATCCCTACGCAAGTATTATCTTGATCAGGTGCAAGGAGTTTGTTCTCAGCGACGCCACTTTCGCGGCATAGCACCTCCTACGGGTACGCAATAAGACGAAACGAAATCGGAATAATTGTATTGATTTTGAAACTTGATAATAAAAAAAAATCCCGCCTAAGCGAGATTAAAGTTTTTCAACTTCGGCATATAGCCTTATTGTGAAAAGATATATTTTTTTTGTATATTTGATTACTATGTTGTTCTAGTTGTTAGCATCATATCAGCTAACGATGGCAAAATTAAGAATATCTTTTGAAATAAAAAAATATTTTTTATAAAAAATGTAAAATTTACAAAATTTACTTCTTTTCAAAAAAATATTTGTATTTTTCATAAAAAAGCACTAATTTTGTAGTCCGTAATTCTTGGGTGATAGCTTACTAACGCTGGAATGAATTATGGAATGCGAATTGAAATACTAATAGTATTAATTAATCTCCCGGAGGACTAGTCTAATTGGTAAGGCAGCGGTCTTGAAAACCGCCGGCAGAGATGCCTTGGGGGTTCGAGTCCCTCGTCCTCCGCAAATTATTTAATGCTGTTATTCTCTTCTAAAAAATAGGAGGACTAGTCTAATTGGTAAGGCAGCGGTCTTGAAAACCGCCGGCAGAGATGCCTTGGGGGTTCGAGTCCCTCGTCCTCCGCAAAACACCCCTACAATCCTTCTCATCTCATTAAATTTCATCTTTGTTTTTCATAACATTACAATAGTTCTTTTCTGTATTAATACAGAAAATGCTTTATTATTTAATATTGATTACAATATTAAATAACAAGCTTGATACTTATGATAATGATTATTACAATAATAATATATATGATTAGTCCCTTCATTATTATCACGTAATTAAATTGTTAAACATTTACTGAAAGTAATTATGCAAAAAATTCTTATAATCTTAAATCGCGAACCATACGATAATACAGATGTATCTTGGAATGCTTTGCGATTAGCCGAAACATTGCGCAAAAATGGCAATGAAGTCCGAATATTTTTAATGAATGATTCCGTCGATATGGCGCGAGATGTTTGCAAGCCGCCAGCAAATTACGATCAAGATCTTTCCCAGATGTTGAAGGACTTAATAGAAAAGGGAGTAACTGTAAAAGTATGCGGCACGTGTATGACGCGTTGTGGAATCCATCGCAATCATCCATATTTCGATGGAGCTGAGAAATCTACAATGCAAGCCCTATCGGAGTGGGTTGTGGATAGCGATAAAGTCCTAACCTTCTAATATTTTACAGAAGAATTACCGACGAATTACAGACGAAAACGCATAAGACCGTATTTACAATTTGAGTATTTTTGCACAAAATTTTATTTTTTCTAAAAAATACCTTATATTTACGGTCTTTTTTTTGCAATATTATAGATATTATTGATTATGTATAAGCCCTTAGCAGAAGTATTATCATATCCCGAGCTCGAGAAAGAGATTCTCAAGTATTGGGAAGAGAATGAAATTTTTGAAAAATCTCTGAAATTAAGAGAAAACGCGCCATATTTTAGTTTCTTTGAAGGGCCGCCTACCGTAAATGGTAAGCCTGGCATTCACCACGTTATGGCTCGAACTATAAAAGATACAATTTGTAGATATAAAACTATGCGCGGATTTTACGTCCGCCGCCAAGCTGGTTGGGACACTCACGGCTTACCTGTAGAAATTACCGTAGAGAAGCAACTTGGCTTGAAAGATAAAGCAGACGTAGTAAACTATGGAGTTGATAAATTTAACAAAGCCTGCAAAGACTTCGTCTATGAAAATATTAATATGGCTCAAGGTTGGCAATATCTAACCAATAGAATGGGATATTGGGTAAACCTTGATGAAGCATATATCACATGCACTAATAATTACGTCGAATCTGTTTGGTGGGCATTAAAAACATTCTTCGATAAGGGTTTGATTTATAAGGGATTTAAAGTAGTCCCTCAATCTCCTACTATCGAAACACCGCTTAGCTCTCATGAGTTATCCCTCGGATACAGAGATGTAAAAGATCCAAACTGCTACTTGAAATTAAAGGTCGTATCATCTCCACTTGCGGGATTAGAAGATGCTCAGCTACTCGTTTGGACTACTACTCCTTGGACTTTGTTCGCTAACGTAGCACTTGCTGTCGGCGTAGATATTGATTATGTCCTCGTCCTCAATAAGAGAACGACAAAAGAGGGAGATTTCCAAGATAAATTGATTTTAGCAAAAACACGTTTATCTGCCCTTGATGGTGAGTATGAGATATTAAAAGAATTTAAAGGGCAAGACCTGCTTGGCACAGAATACGAGCAAATCTTTGTCCTCGATCCAATTAAAATTGACAAGAACGAATATCCTCAAGCCCTAACGGTATTAGCAGGAGATTTCGTTTCTACTGAAGATGGTTCCGGTATTGTGCATCTCGCCCCTGCTTTTGGTGAAGATGATTACGCAATGTCTCGCAAAAATAAAATTCCATTTTTGCAACCAGTTACTGCTAATGGTCATTTCGTAGAAGGAATGGGCAAATATGCAGGAAAAGCAATAAAGAACTTCACGTATCCCGACCACAAAGAAGAAGGTCAGGATAAAAATATCATTATAGATCTAAAAATTGCTGATAAAATTTACCGTTCCACAAATGATTACGTCCACTCCTATCCGCATTGCTGGAGAACCGACAACCCGATTATGTATTATGCTCGCGAGTCTTGGTTCATTAAATCTCCAGAATATAAAGATAGAATGATCGAGTTAAATAATACCATAAACTGGCAACCACCAGAAATTGGTAGCGGTAGATTCGGTAACTGGCTCGAAGAAGTAAAGGAATGGTCTCTATCTCGCGATAGATTCTGGGGCTCGCCAATTCCAATATGGGTGAGCGAAGATGGCGAAGATATGTTCGCAATTGGCTCTATTGCAGAGTTAGTAGCAGACGGAATTTACGTCTATGATGATGGAAAAGAAACTCCATTGAAGGGCTCTGATTTAGAAATCGATTTACATAAACCATTCGTAGATAGAGTGATTTTTAGAAAGAATGGCAAAACCTACAAGCGCATACACGAAATCGTTGACGTATGGTTTGATTCTGGAGCAATGCCTTTCGCGCAGCTTCACTATCCATTTGAGAATCAAGAACTCTTCGAGAAAACATTCCCAGGCGATTTCATCGCAGAGGGTATTGACCAAACTCGCGGTTGGTTCTATACATTACACAATATCGCTACTGCATTATTCGACAAGCCAGCATTCAAGAATATCATCGTAAATGAGTTAATTCTTGATGATAAAGGCATCAAAATGTCCAAGTCAAAAGGAAACGTAATAGATCCATTCTATATTATGGATACATACGGAGCAGATGCTGCCAGATGGTATCTATTCGTGAATAATCCACCTTGGAAATCTACAATGTTCAACGAAAAAGATTTAGCCAAGACTGTGATTTCGGATTTCTTCCGCTCCTTGACTAATACATACGCCTTCTTTACATTATATGCTAATATAGATGAATTTACAGGCGAAGAAGCAATGGTAGCGTATTCAGAACGTCCTGAGATAGACAGATGGATATTATCTTTAGTAAATACCTTAATCAAGAACTTCATCGATTTGATGGAGAAATATGA
>CAZGXC010000044.1:18227-18468 GCA_964529535.1 uncultured Hyphomicrobiales bacterium
CAGACGCAACAGAAGAAGATATACCAATTTGATAAATCATTGATTACAAATTGGTATATCAGACGCAACAGAAGAAGATTCTGGAAGGGCGAGAAAGACGAAGATAAGATCTCTGCTTATCAGACTTTAAGAGAAGTAATGATCAATGTGTTGTCTTTGATGGCACCACTTGCTCCATTCCTCTCCGAAGACTTATATTTGAAGTTAAAGACAAAGGAAGATCCTGAATCAATACATTTGC
>CAZGXC010000045.1:0-18172 GCA_964529535.1 uncultured Hyphomicrobiales bacterium
AAATTGAAGCAGCCAACCATCAACCTATCAGAGAAAAAAGAAGATGAATCTCAAGCAGGTGGAAAATGGAGAAAAACAATCTCAAGCATAATGATCTCTTCTCCAGATTTGGACGAGAAGACAAAAGCTAAAGTAACTCTAAGAGCTGACAGACCACAAATGGATGGTATTGACAACTCAACTCTGAACGTCGAAATGTCTGAACCAAGAGAAACTGAACCAGGAAAATGGGAAATTGAATTAACAGGAACAGTCCGCATTCCAGCAGGAAAATCAGTCGCAGAGGGAGTAATCACTATTCCACTTACAGCAACTGCAGTAGCGAAAGATAAAGTCTCTACATCAAAGACAGCTCTACAAATCAACGTAGAATTGAAGAGAGATCGCGGCGGTGCAAGAAGTAGTGGTGGTGGAGCAAGCGCAAGACCAAGCTCTGGTGGCGGTGCAACGGCACGCCCAACAGCTACGCCTAGTGCTAAGCCAACTCAGCAGACTAAACCAACAAAAAGATAATAACTATTGTAAAACATAAATATAAAGAAATTAACAGGGCAAATAAAATATGAAAAGAAACATTAGCTTTTATGCGTTAATTATAGTGCTGAGTGCGGTATTTGGTGCAAGTTCCTTATTTGCTCAAGGGCAAGCATCGAAAAGTGAACTCGAAAGCATTTTAAGCAGATTCTCCAATTATAGATACGGGACAGTAACTATTTGGAAATTCAAAAACGAAGATAGAGATAAAATCCGCGAAGCTATTAAGACATACTTAATTAGCGAAAGCGGAGAAGAAGACGTCTCAGAAGAAGCATTAAAAGACGTAGATCCAAGGATCATTCAAAAATCAGAAGACTGCGTCCGCGCAGGATCTACTAACGAAGCATGCTTCGAGGATATAGAAATGTCATTTAACGACATTAAATTACCAAGCTGGAACGATTACGTAAAAATATATGAAATCGTAAGAAAGAGAATCGTAGGCGGAACTGGTCCAAGACCAATCAAAACTGCTTACTTAGTAACTACTCGCGCAAACGAAGATTCCAAGGGCACTATCATCGCAATGATAGTGTCCACCCAAGATGATTATATAGAAGTCAACTTGGAGAGCCCAAATAGCAAAGATATTTACGTCCAAGAGGAAATGAAATTAGTAACAATGACTGATATAACAGATCCATCAGCAACTAATCTCTATGAATTAGCAGAGCGTAGATTATCTCAAGGTAACTTAATTAATGCTACATTAGATGCACAAGGCATTGGTAATATTAATTGGTTCGGACAGAAGAACTTCGGAAAGACAGTATCTTTATTCAAAAACGAATGGGATCTAACTCCAGAAGATATTCAGTCTGTAATCAAAATAACAGAAAAACAACCGCAAGATCAATACTTAAAAGAAAATGAAATCGTAGCAAGTCTTGACTTAATTAGCTGGAAAAATTACGAAACTCAATTATATGATGATGGCGCAGGAAACTTCGGCATTGATACATTCTTCATCGTAAATTCCAGATTACCACGCTATGGCGTTGAGCTAAAATACGGTATTAGCGAAATTAACTACCCATCATTGTGGAGCGAGAGAATGACGCTGTCCGCAATCTGGGATAGAGTAAAAGTCGGTGTCATTTTGCCAACAAATGGATGGTCATCAATTTCAGAAGATTGGTTCAAGCAAACAAGGAGACTAACAAGCGGTGGCTTCGGCGTCGCTGCAGAAATGGACTTCCCATTCAAGATAATTCCAAAGAGTGGCGTGTTCCGCGGATCAGTAGCATATGTATTCGGAGATGCGAAACCATATAATAATAAAAATATGACATTAGACAACTTCGAGATGCACCGCGATCTATCAGATTATATGATTAGATTTAACGGACAGCTACATTATACATTTGCAATCACTGTCGACCAAGATTATTTATTCAGATTTGGTATCGGTGGAACAGTCTATACAGCTGAAAAATGGATGAACTTCATTGATTCAAGCAATGCAGAAGGTATGAAGTTAGGCTTTAGAAATGAAGCATCTAAAACAGTCGGTGGCTTAAGCGGAAGAGTTGACTTCATGGCAAAGAACATACAAACGCCTTACGGAGCTTCATTGCAATACTTTGATGAAGGTCTCGGAATGAACTTATGGCTTCAAATCCCAATCATTACTAATACTTTCTCAGTAAGATTAGAAGCCAATGGATACTATAAAGCATTTAAAGATAACCCAAGACCATGGGAAAACAGAAGTGTATTTATACCGATGGCTAGATTTATCGTATTCTTTTAATTAACTAATTAATAAACAAAGTATTGACAAAAGAGTAAAAAATTATGAGAAAAAATATATTTATATTGTTAATTGGATTGTTTATGCTCGGAATGGCACCAGATATGCTATTCGCGCAGAGCAGCGTAGTTGATTCATTGACTACACCAGACCCAAATATCAGAAAATATTTCCCGAGATGGAAAGTATGCGAGAACGATATTCGTATTCAGATCCATCAATCATTCGTAGTATTAGGCGTAGATAAAGCTCTCCTTGATATGAGCAATATTGAAGTATTAGCTGCACCAAGAGTAGATCAATATGCTCCATACGAATTGCTAACCATTACCTGCGGTAAAGCTACGATGAACGCAAACGTAATCGCAGAATCTATTCCAAGATTAGCAGAATATTTAAATGGTTCGGTATCATTCGTAAATGGTTTAGAATTACTAATACCAAAAAGAGATTATTGCTATTCTGAAATAGCTCCAGAAACTCCATTAGATCAAACTCAAGCAAAAGCAATATTGAGCTATATGGAGCCTACAAACGTAGATCACTCTATTACTGTATCTCTATTCGAACAGAATTTAAAGATTGGTTCTTCTGACTTCTGGTTGAAAAACGTAGTCGGTAACGACGCAATTGGATACCCATTCTGGACCGCTGGCGAAGCAAAATTGCTTTTAAAGAGACCACTATATGTAAATTCAAACGACGAAAGTCGCGAGAGAATCCCTAATTTAATCACAGCATATTTAGGCTTCGGATATAAATTAGAAAGTGGATTAGATTCAAAAGATGTGAACGCATTGAGCTGGATCCAACGCAGAAAATTAAACAGCTCTGCAGAAGGCAAGCTCGTAGCAGGATTCGATTTCCACATGCCATTTAAACCTGAATTAGGTTTAGCTGTAAATATCGAAACACCGCTCGAAAGAGTAAAAGAAAGAAACTTCGATAGAACTGCATACGCAGCTTATGATTTGTCGAAATTCCCAGACGTATCCTATTCACCAGGAGAAAAAACATTAGATTATGCAGTAGTGCCAATGCTTCGCGGCAATGGGCAGGTATCTGTGTTCTACAACTGGTGGATTAACCAAGATAAGGGCGAAAACTACTTCAGATTCGACTTAGGTCTAAACTATTACGAAATAAGAGAAATGCTAACTTTCTACAATAAAGATGTTAGCACATTCACAATGACTAATAGCGGAGTAGAAGGATTAAAATTATACAAACCAAATTCATTCGCTGATTGGGTTTATGCAAAAGTAGAATACAGAAACCAAGCTATCTTCCCATTCGGAATGAGCATTCAGTATTCAAATCAAACAATGCTCGGCAGAATCTATATACCAATTATTAAATGGTTGTATATTGAAGCTAAAGCAGCTGTGCCTTTACGCGACAATCATTATTTCGAAAGCCAATCTTTCTTTATGATTTCGCCGATTATTAGAATCACTCTATAAATCCTAATAATTCAAATAATATGCCTTCTGTGAGAAGAATAAACTCACGGAAGGCATTTTTTCATTGTAAATTGAAAATATATAATTATTTTTGTAGTTCATTGTTTTGCCAGAAAGAAATTTTGAAAAAACAGAAACAAGAAATATGAAATTAAGGGAAGTAAATATCATTAAAAATATTATTCAATTAATAATTGTTGTATTGCTAACAAGTCTCGCTACTAACATAGGAAACGCACAAGCGCCAAAAAAGCTAAGCCACACCGAGCAAGAACAGCAAGAGAAGCAACTGCTAAAAGATACGAAGGTAAGAACGTCTGAAAAGTCCTTAGACCTAACTATTCGGAACGTTGATATTACTAAATATCCGGAAATTCAGCTAATTTTAGAAGCGTTTAATATATATGGCGAACCACTTGACACCCTGATGCCAGAGCAATTGCACGTATTCGAGGCAGGTGTAGAAAAAAAGATCATCTCAATTAAAAAGATCTCTATCTCTGAGAGGGTGCCAGTAGACTTCGTTTTTGTCCTCGATAAAACGGGAACAATGCAGAAGTATATGGATCAAGTGCAGGACAATATCGTAAAGTTTACCAATTCGCTGATGTCTCGCGGTATAGATTTCAAATTAGGCTTAATACTATATTCAGATTTCGTCGAAAAAGTATTCCAACCAACAGATAATGTATATACATTTATCAACTGGATTAAATCAGTGCGGGCAGCCGGCGGAAATGACGAGAAGGAAAACACGCTCGAGGCACTGAAATTCGCCTCTAAAATAAATTACAGAAGAGCAGCGAATAAAGTAGTCGTGCTAATTACAGATGCTCCATATCACCAAAAGGGCGAGGATGGCGACGGAGTAACCGACCAAACTACCAAATCCATAACCCAACTATTGGATAAAAACGAGATAAGAACCTTCGCAATCGTGCCACCAAAATTAGAAGAATATAAAACAATAGCAGAATCCAACAGAGGGAAAGTATTCGATATAGAATTTCCATTCTCTACAATATTGAATAACTTCTCTACACAGCTTACGAACCTTTATGCCTTAAAATATGGCACGGGAATGCCAGCGATACCGGATTCTCTGGATATATCAATATTAGATGAGCGCAAAGAGGAATTAGTCCGCAAAACCGTTCCCATCGTTGAACTTGGCAGGAAGATGATTATTGACAACCTACTTTACAAAACAGGAATATCAGAATTAGCGGATAGCGTGCAGGAATTAAACGTTCTCGTTGAGTATATGCAGAGCAAGCCAAAAGTAGAAATATTAATCGAAGGGCACACAGATGCCGTTGGTAGCCATCCAACAAATGACAAACTCTCCTTAGCCCGTGCCGAAAGCGTGAAAAGATACTTGATGAGAAAAGGAATAAGCGAGAAAAGAATACAAACCACTGGATACGGCAAGAGAAAACCAATCGCAAGCAATGATACAGATTTCGGTAGGAAATTGAATAGGCGAACGGAGATAATCATTATCGCCAAGTAAAGCAGAATAGTAATATTTTGCAACAATAAACGTTTGTAATTGTTTAGGTGAATAAATTTGAAAAAGGAGGAATTATGTTAGCATTAAACGTGAATAATGCAAAAAATAACTTTCTTGAAATGTTTGATAAAGCAGTTAGAAAATCAGAAATAACAGAAATAACATCAAGTTATGGTTCTGCTGTTTTAATAGATAAAAATACTTGGGAATCAATGAATGAGACGATTCTACTTCTCAACGACAAGAGAGCTCTTAAAGCACTTCTCGAAGGTCAAGAAAGTAGAAAAAATGGAACTATTGAAGGGAAAACAATAGAAGAGGTGTTTCCTGATTTATAAGGTGCTAATATTGAAGGCAGCAGAAGAAGACCTGACGTGGATGAGGAAGAACGACAAACAAAGCTATATTAAATGTTTTGATTTAATCAGAGAGATTGCTTCTTCGCCAAGAAATGGTATCGGAAAACCAGAGAGATTGAAGCACTTTCCTGGAGAAGTTTATAGCAGGAGAGTTAGCCAAAAGGATAGGTTAATATACACAATATATGAAGAGGTAAAAGAAATAGATATCTCATCATGTAGAGGACATTATGAGGAATAGAATCAAGTAAAGCAGAATAGTAATATATTACATAACAAACTTCATTTCCTTTCCAAATTAATAAAGTTATTAAGAATATTGCCGATTAATAGACCGTAACATGTATCATATTAATGATACTGACTAATTTAATGGCATTTATGGCACATAATTAGCTGTTAAATTTATTTTTGTGGTCTAAATTAATGCGAAAAAATTATATAAATAACCATAATGACGACGGTCAGCAAGAAGAAAAATCCGATAGGTATTTACTTACTTATTCGGACTTAATCACCTTGCTTCTTGGCTTATTCATTATCTTATACGCCTCTTCACAAGTAGATGAAGCAAAGTATAAGGAAATGTCGTCCGCATTCACCGAGATGTTCGGCAGCACCGCAAAAAGCGACAGTTTGGAGATGGTGCGCTTAGGGAAGAAGCTAAATCCCATTGCCATCCTTCCAGAAGCTCAAAAGGTTCGCTCATTAAATGAAATAGAACAGAAAGCTGGCGTAGCGTTAGACGAATACGTGCGAGAGAATAAAATCAATATCCAAAGAAATGGCAACAATTTAGTGATCACATTGCCGGAATTGATGCTATTCGCCTCCGCAAAGGCTGATATTCAACAGGAAAGCGGGAAATTACTCGATTCTTTAGCTTCTGTATTGAGCAAAGCAGATATGATGATTAGTATTGACGGGCATACAGATGCCTCTCCAATTAAGTCGTTCCGCTATGAATCGAATTGGCACCTCTCGACGGCTCGCGCACTTAGCGTAGGATACGCATTGCTTCAGCGTGGAGTGCCAGAGCAAAACCTTATTATTCGTGGCTTTGCCTCGCAAAGACCAGTTGCCGATAATCAAAGCGACGAAGGCAAAAGCAAAAATCGGCGCGTGGAGATAACTCTATCGCAAATAACAAGCGATGCCCCCACAGCAGATGGTTATGAAAAAAAATAATTAAATAATAAGTATTATTTCAGAAAAAATAAGTAAATTTGTATTAGTTTATATATAAAAAAATTTGAAAGGAATAATTATGAGTAATGCAGAAAATCAAAAGATTCAATCGCAGCAATTCGGCGAGCTCGAAGTATCGAAGATCAACATCTTCAACTTCCCCGATGGCGTCCATGGATTTGAAAGCGAGAAGAGATTCATTCTGATAAATGATGAGAAAATTGCACCATTCAAATGGTTGATCTCTATGGATAATCCAAATATTGGTTTTCCAATAGTTAGTCCTTGGTTAGTAAACTTAGAATTTGAAATAGACGAGAGCGTCCAATTAGAAGAAAGAATACCTATGGTCGTAGTAAATACTATGACCGAAGGTGGCAAAATGACAGCAAACCTAAAAGCTCCAATATTCCTTGACGTAAATTCCCTGACCGGCACTCAAGAAATTATTGAAAATAGCAAATGGACGACTGAAGAGCTAATAAAAGAAATATAGTTGAGAAGCATAAAATGGCAAAAGATAAAATAAAAATTAGATCAATGCAGTTTGGCGAATTGGAAATCGCCGACGAGAATATCTTTACGTTCCCCGAAGGGATTTTGGGTTTTGAAGACCTGAAAAAATATGTTTTGATAAGCGATGATAATACAGCCCCATTTAAATGGTTGTTGTCAATTGATTCCCCAGAGATAGGCTTCCCAATAATTAGCCCTTGGCTAATAGATTTGTCCTATTCCCCAGGGAAGAACTACGACTATAATCAAACTATCCCAATGGTAATCGTAACTATCGGAGGCGGTGTAGGGAATATGACGGCAAACCTAAAAGCTCCAATATTACTAGACATTAGCGATTGTACGGGTGAGCAGATAATTATCCCTACGGATAAGTATTCTACAAATGAAGTAATTAATCAATTAATATAAATAATCGGCGAAATAATCACGGAAGGTCAAAATGCTTGTTCTATCTAGGAAAATCGGCGAAGTAATCACAGTCGGAAATTCTGTCAAAATCACAGTTTTGAATTTCGATAGGGGAATTGTGCGCCTCGGAATAGATGCACCGAAGAATATTCCCGTTCACCGCAAAGAAGTCTATGATAAAATTATAGAATTAAACAAGATTTCGGCGAGAACACAACTGAATGAACTAAAAAAAGCTCTAAATTCAGCTGGAATTAACTATAAATCTAACACAAAAGACCCTCTGGCGGGGGCATCATATTCAGTAAGTAACAACGAATAGAATGGCAAGCGAATATAGCGTATTAATAATTGATGATGATATTTGGATACAGAGGATACTATCGAAGACATTGCAATCCTTTGGCTTTGGTCCTGTTCACATAGCCTCTAATGGTTTTAGCGGAGTAGCAAAAGCAATCGAGACCAAACCAACTTTGATAATGACTGATATATTAATGCCAGAATTATCGGGTCATCAAGTGCTTA
Source organism: uncultured Hyphomicrobiales bacterium (assembly GCA_964529535.1). Lineage (GTDB taxonomy): Bacteria > Bacteroidota > Ignavibacteria > Kapaibacteriales > UBA2268 > CALLXS01. The sequence continues at coordinate 8,269 of CAZGXC010000045.1, forward strand.
GATTGCTTAAAACTATTAAATCAACGAAGGAAATCCCCGTATTAATGGTTTCTGCTATGAGCGATGCTACAAATATTGGCTTCGCCGTGAAGGGCGGAATATCGGGGTTTATAAGCAAGCCATTTTCAAGTGCTACGATATTCGATAAGCTAGTGGCTATCTTCGGAAGAGAAGAATTAGATCAAATCTCCAAAGGTGCGAATAATAGTGGCGGAGAAGGTATGTATGAAGAAAAGAAAAACAAAAGCGATGACTACCTACCAGCTTTCAACTTTGATATAGAAAATTTAAATCCAACATTAATAATGGAAGACCTCGTCCCTCCAGAGCACACAAAAGTGAATAATTTTAGCAAACACTACAACGAAGATGAGCGCAAGAGCATTGACTCTATAAAGAAATTATTAAGCAAACAAAAATAATATATCCGTAAATAATTAATTTTGTAGTAAATAAAAAATAATTTGGATAATTAACAATAAATTCTTAATTTTGTAGTCCATAAAATCAGACTCAGATGGAGAGATGGCCGAGTGGCTGAAGGCACCGGTTTGCTAAACCGACGTAGTGATTGTATTGCTACCGCGAGTTCGAATCTCGCTCTCTCCGCAAATGAATATCGACTTTTCCCTAAAGCCCTTGGTAAATGATTATTTAGCAGGGCTTTTGTTTTAAATATAATAAATAATAATTACAAATAAATAAACTACTCAACGATGCCGAAGTATAACATTGGATGCTCCAATTTCTCAGATTTGGAATGGCGGGGGTATTTTTTTCCAAAAAATATGCCCGTAAATAATCACTTAAAATATTATGCTGAGAATTTCTCCGCCGTAGAGATCAATTCAACATTCTATAAGACCCCATCATTGGAAACTCTACGCTCCTGGTATGAGCAGACACCCGCTTACTTCGACTTCTTCGTAAAAATTCCAAAAAGCATTACGCACACTGATAAAATGAGAGATACTGCTCCAATGATTAATAAATTCATTGAGCAAATAGAGGCAGGGCTAAAAGACAAACTGAAAGGTTTCCTCTTTCTATTGCCGCCATCGTTCTATAACACGGATGAAAATCAAAAAAGACTCTTTGCAAATATCAAAACAGACTATCAAAAGATAATAGAATTTAGAAATGCTTCTTGGTGGAGCGATGACAAGCTCGCAGCGAAATTCAAAAAGCGCGACTTGATAATGTCCGGTATCAGCCTCCCAATGGAAAATATTCCCGATATGATTGTAATCAATCATCCTGATATTATATACTACAAACTCTATGGCACTCCAAAAATGCACAGCTCGGAATATAGCAAAGAATTTTTAGATAATCTGGCAGATGAGATAAAAGTCCTAAAAAAAGACGCAAACGTGATATTTGCTAATATCAATGGCACTGCTGCCATAGATAATGCTATCTATTTACAGAAAATATTGAAGTAATTCATTTGTAGTTTGAAATAGGCACTATTATTCCATTGATATTTAATTATAAAAAATCAAAGAATACATTCAACTCATTTAGTGCTAAATAAATAAGGTAAAGAAAATGGATTTATTATGGACCCCTTGGAGAGGTCAATACATTCAGCAATTCGCCAGCAAAGAAGATAGCGGATGCTTCATCTGCGATGCTGTGCGAGACGAAAGCCACGACAAAGAAAGATTGATAATTCATCGCTCCTCACTATCTATCGTAATGCTTAATAAATATCCCTACAATGGTGGGCATTTATTGATTGCTCCGCGACGCCATATCGGCGATTATACAGAGCTTAGCATAGATGAGATAAATGATATTTCTGTGCTAACGCAGCTATGCGTGAAGGTATTGAAGAATCTCAAAAATCCCGATGCATTTAATATAGGTATGAATGTCGGGCGTAGCGCAGGGGCAGGTCTTCCAGGGCATATTCATCAGCATATCATCCCAAGGTGGAATGGAGATATGGGTTTTATCTCCACAATATGCGATGCCAAAGTAATATCAGAAGTCCTAAGCGATACAAGAGAGCTGATATTGAAGGAATTTAAGAAGCATAAGGTATAATTCACAAGGTATCATGCCATAATTACATATTACGAATGTTTCTTGTCGATATTATTCAAAAATGTGATAGACAACAATAATAAATCAACCCCTCCATAAAGGATGAGGTTGATTTTTCTTAATTGTGCATTATGAATTGTGCATTGTATAAGAGTGTTACAATGAATATTCAATGAATGGTAAATACCGCTCTGAAAGTGTGTAAAGAATAATTATCAAATTGTGTAAGCACTTATACAGTGTGTAGATAATCTGACAATTTGTACATTGTGTTATTCACCTCATCAACGTGATATGTAGCTATGTTTAGGCTTTGCGCTGCTTGAATATTAGCGTATACATCATCTACAAATAGGATATCCTCGGGATTTAGCTTCGTATCTTCCAAGACTTTCTGGAAAATATCTTGATTTGGCTTCTGCATACCGACCTGATAGGAGAAATATAAGTGCTTGAAATACTTGAATATTACCTCGCAATCCTCAGCAAAATAGCTGTGGTGCAGGTCATTAGTATTACTTAATAGGTAAAGTGGATAATCATCCGCAAGTTCTGCTAAAACTCTGTCAATATTGGTCTTTAAGCCAATTAAGGTGCTATTCCAAGCATCAATAATAACTTGCTTATTGGTAATTCCAAATTGATTCGATACTATATCTATAAATTCCTTGCTGGAGATATCGCCACGCTCGTATTGAGCCATAAAAGGCATTGATTGGTAATTGATTTGTAGGTCGGGGCTAATATCTATATTTGCTTGTGAATTAGCTGATAGCAGAGCCTTGAAGGCACTCACCGTCCTATCAGTATCAATATCATAAAGCACACCACCGAAATCAATTAACAGAGCTTTGAAGGGTTTTTTAAAGTCATTGTTCATATTAAACCACCTTTTGAATTTTAGCCATAAAAAAGCCATCTGTCTCGCCATTTAAAGGAGTAAGGGCAAGGGAGAAGGCATCATCTTTTAAATTAGGGATAGAAATGCCGAAGCGATTGAAAGATTCGCTCAGGGGAACGGGAGCAAACTCCGGATGCTCACTAAGGAATCGTCCGATGATTTCATCATTCTCATCAGGCAGTAGAGAGCAGGTAGCATAAACCAAAGTCCCTGAATTTGCAAGGAATTGAGAATAATATTCTAATATTTCCAATTGATTTTTGCAGATTCGTTTCAGGAGCTTGTCATTCAATCTATACTTCTGCATAGGCATTCTGCGGACTGTGCCAAGCCCCGAACAAGGAGCATCTATAAGGATATGTTGGAACTTTCGATTGACCTGAGTTTTGAGTTGATTCTCCTTTATCACAATTGGAGTAATGGAGGAAATACCTGCCTTATTCGCCCGAATAGAAATCTCTTTAAGTCTCTTATATTCCGTGTCAGTAGCTGTGATTTCCGCATTGTCATTCGTGAGGGCTGCCAAGTGAAGGGTTTTGCCTCCGGCGCCAGCGCAAGCATCAAGAATGCGAGAATCTTCCTCAGGATCCAAGGCATAAGAAATTAATTGGCTGCCAATATCTTGGACTTCAATAGAACCATCTTTGAAGAAATCATTATTACTTAAATTAACGCGTTCAGGGATGATAATGCCAGCAGGGGAGAGGGTGCTTTTCTGGGCGATAATCTCATTATCGCTTAGCTTCTCGAGAATATCATCAACCGACGCAATTAAAGTGTTTACGCGTATGCACAGAGGAGCTGAGCGCATAAGTTCCAATGAAAGCGACTTGATGAAAGCATTATCATAACGCTTAGAAAGCGAGTTAATAACAGTCTCCGAAAGGCAAAGTTCAGATGGTTTTAGCTTGGAATCAGCATTGATATTCTCAATATAAGTATTTGTAAAATCAGAAAGATAAGCAAATAAATCATCAGAGACGATGGCATCAATAGCTAATTCAGTCGTAACATTCGTAATAATGTCCGCAAGAGAAGCGAACTCTAGCCCTAACTTCGCAAGATTAGCATTTATATTGGAAAGAAAAGCGGAGTTTAGAGCATCATTAATAATAATACTGGACAAAATATTAAGAATCAAAATATCATCTTTGGAAAGCGAATCAATCTTCTTGACGAAAAGGAACTCACTAATCGCTTGCTCCGCGAGAGTAAGTACACGCAAATTAGAGAATACTATCTCCGAAATAAGCTTCCTGTCATTGCTGCCAATGTATTTCTTGCTACGCAAATACTCCGAAGCGAGGGAGTCAGCGGGAGAAGAGGAATTAACGATGATGCGTGATAATTCAGCCGAATGCTTAATAATAGTCGAGAACTTCATGGGAAAAGCGAATAAAAGTGAACAAATAACGAATATAACTTAATAATCGTGTAAACGAATTAGAGAGCTTGTTAAGTGCATTCAGCTGCCCATTAAGCAATAAATACCAGAGGAAATAATAGCTAAAGAAAAGTTTTCCACAAAATTTAATAATTATTTAAAGAAAAAAGATAAATAATATGAGGAAATTTGTTATTTTTGTAACCTGAAATGAAAGAAAAGTAAATTTTTTAGCTTTTTTTTTGAAAATATTTTGATAGTAATTGCAAAAGTCGTAATTTAGCATACTTTCAGTGAAACAACTACAAAATAAATATTAAATATTTTGTAAAAGTAGTAAAAGATTATAATTATAATATAGAGAAGTAAATATTGATAAAGAAATTATCTGAAAAGAGAGAGAAATCAATATCGTTGGCACAATTATTGAAGTTGTTTCAACGTGTTTTCTATATTCCATATATATAAAATATAGAGCAACGATATTCGTTATTATAGTTTTTGAAACGAAAAAGAAGCATAAATAGAAGAAAAATAAATAACATGTATAAAAAGCAAGAAAAAATAATTTATAAATTCAATAATTTGGAGTTCTTATTATGGTAAGAAATTTAAAAGGTACGCTCATAGCAGGGCTTTTTATGATGCTCGGGTTTGGCTCGCTAATGAGCGCAGAATACAAACTTGAGTCGTTCCGTTCAGTAGTAGGTGCTGGCGGTATGGTAGAAGAAGCTAGTGCTAAGGGTACTTATGTCGTATCAGGCGTAGTAAGCCAGGCTGTTATCGAAGACAGAAACAGCACAAATTACTTTGTAAAACAGGGTTTCTGGAATGAAATTATTAGCTCCGTCTCTGTCGACGATGTAGTAATTAAAAACAATGGCTTAAGTAACTATCCAAATCCTATAAAGGATTACACAAAAATTCAATTCGAATTGCCAGCTGAAGCATACGTAACAGTCAAAATCTTTGACGTAGCTGGAAATTTAATAGCTACAATTTATGACGATTACAAGAATGCTGGAACAGCATCTGTAGACTGGAGAGCTACTGACAATTTCGGTAGCAGAATAGCAAGCGGTAACTACGTTTGCGAAGTAAGTGCAAGACCAGCAATGGTAAACGGACCAGAAGCTTTCCAAGCTTTTGCTACTCGTAAAGTTTTAACAGTTGTTAATTAATTTTTTTTATGAACAAAGATAATAAAATAATATTTATAAATTTTTTAAGGAGTAATCTCTAATGAAGAAACTATTTCTTCTCGGTTTATTAGCATGCGCATTCGCTGGCAACCCAGAACAAGCTGACGCAAAATCTACGAATGTTCTTAACTTCCAAGGAACAGTCAAAGACGCTCAAAATCAAGTTGTCAACAAGAACATGAGCATGACATTCAAAATCTACAATGCACCAACTGGTGGAACTGCTGTATGGACTGAAACTAACGTAGTTGCAGTTAAAGCAGGATTCTTTAATGTCTATTTAGGACAAACACAAGACCTCGATATTAACTTCGCTCAAGAGTTATACATTGAAGTAACACTAGATAACGGTGATGTACTTCCACGTACTCGTCTATCTGCTTCTCCATTCTCATTCCGCGCTGGTATCGCTGCAAATGCTGATACTGCTGACGTAGCTAAAAGCGTAATCAATGGTGTGATTAAATGGGAAAACTTCAATGCTGAAGCTTTAAAAGCTGGTGGTGCATTAAGCGGAACTTATCCTAACCCAACATTGAACTATGATAAGTTCGTTGATGGATTACCAAAGTTCGGAATACCTGGCGATAAAATCGCTGCTGGAGTTTATACTCATATCCAAACTGCTCCTGCTGGATCAGCTTATGGCGACGTAGAAGGCTCTACATTCCCTAACTTATACTTAAAAGATAACGTAATTGAAAACAAGCACGTGAAAAACGGCGCTATCTCAGTTAACAAAATTGGTGGAACTGATGTAGCTGATAAAGACAAAGTGCTTGTAGTTGATGAAAATGGTAACCCAACATGGGGACCAGTTCCATCACCATTAAACAAATTAGGTTTCGGAACTACAAAAGGACAAATGTTCTTCTGGGATCCAGCTACAACTGGTTGGAAACTTACTCACGATGTTGAGCCAACTCAAGGTCAAGTAATTAAATATGACGCTACTACTGGTCTATTTCGTTGGATGGACGATGCTAGCTTAACTTTACCATACATCAATGATGATGCTAAATCTACTAACAATGAAGATCTTATCAGAATCAACAAAACTGATGGCAATACTGGTAACGTGCTAGATTTAGCAAACCTAAACAGCCATGGTCAAGAAGTATTAAGAGTTGAAGCTTTAGGCGATAAAGCTTTCACAAATGGTGCTGTTGGTATCACTGCTACTTCTAATGCAAACTTGGCTGGAAACACTTCTGCTTTGAAAGTAAATCAAATAGTTGGTATCGATGCAAATAAACCTTCTGCAGCGGCTGATATTCATAACAAAGTAACAGCTACTCACGGCGAAGTTCACTCTGGCGTAAAAGCTACTTCTGAACTAACAGATGCTAATGGTAAAGCAGTTGGCGTAAATGGTTATGCTAAAGGCGGAGCTCTTGCAGTTGGCGTTAAAGGTAATGCTACTGACGGTACTCAAAATATCGGCGTTTTAGCTCACAACGGAACAGACGTTCCTGCAATCGATGCTGGCGTAAGCGCTAGCTTGTATGCTGATGCAACTGCAAACAATGCATTATATGCTACTGGTACTCCAGCTGCAGAAAAATACGTTGGTCAAGTAAAGAGCAAAGCTGCAGACAAAGGTCGCGGATTATACGTTGAAGGTGGATCAGTAAATAACATCGGTGTTGAAGATCCAACAGACAAAGACGACGCTGTATTAGTAGTTAGAAACACAAATGATGAAGCTGTTCCAGCTTGGGTTGCTGCTTCTATTTATACTGGTGCAAGAGGCAAAACTGCTATCAAAACTTATGGCGATATCTGGGCTAACTCTGCAATCGGTGCAAAAGCCGTTGTTGCTCATAACCGCGTAGTTGTTGGTGGATTAAACGGTGGTCCTTCTACTATCATTACTCCTCCGACTGCTGTTGGCGAGCCATTGAAGTTCTCTACTCCAATTCAAGCTCCTTCAGCTGTTATTGACAAAAAATTAACTGTTGGACAATCACCAGCAAATGATGGTAGAGTTATAATTAATGGTGAATTAAGCGTAACTACTATTTCTGACCTTGCAAACCTAAATATTACTGGAAACTTAAACGTTGATGGTAATACAAGATTAGGAAAAGCTGGAGATGCTACTACTCTTACTGTAAATAGCGTTCCTACTTTCGCTGAAAATGCAACATTCCAGAAAAACGTTGGTATCACTGGAACTACTACTTCTGGTGGTAAATTAACAGTTTCTGCTGGCGGTGCTGACATTACTGGAAATTCTAAAATCACTGGTAACACTGAAATCACTGGTACAACTAAATCTGGTGGTAAATTAACAGTAGTTGCAGGTGGCGCAGACATCACTGGCGATTCTAAAATCACTGGTAACACTGAAATCACTGGTACAACTAAATCTGGTGGTAAATTAACAGTAGTTGCAGGTGGCGCAGACATCACTGGCGATTCTAAAATCACTGGTAACACTGAAATCACTGGCACAACTAAATCTGGTGGTAAATTAACTGTAGTTTCAGGTGGCGCAGACATTACTGGCGATACTAAAATTACTGGTAATACTAACATCACTGGCACAACTACTTCAGGTCAAAAATTAACAGTTACAACTGGTGGCGCTGAAATCGTTGCCGGAGACTTAAAAGTAACTAATGGTAATGCAAACATTAGTGGCACAACTACTTCTGGCCAAAAATTAACAGTTACTGCTGGTGGCGCTGAAATCACTGCCGGAAACTTTGAAGTAAAGAATGGTAACACTACTCTTACAGGTACATTAACTGTAGCTGATGGTTTCAATACTGTTCTTGGAAAAGATCTTCATGTAAAAGGTAACGCTACTTTTGATAAGTTAGTTACAATTAAAGCAGGTGGTTTAAATATTGATCCAGAAGGCGACTTAACAGTTAAATCTGGTAATATTAAATCTTTAGACGCTACTAAAACTACTGAATTAGCTGGTACTCTAAAAGTTGGAAAGAAAGTAACTGTTGATACAGAAGGTATCGACGTAACTAAAGGTAATGTTAACGTTAAAGAAGGTAATCTAAAAGTTACTCTTCCTGTAGCAGATCAAGATGCTGGAATCGCTGGCGATTTCACTGGTGACTTAAAAGTTACTAACGCTACTCCTGGTATCACTGGTAACAATGGAACTGCTGATACATGGAAACTTGAATCAGACGCTGCTAACAGCAAGTTAACTCTTAACCCTGTTCTTGCTGCTGATAAGAGCACAAACGTTACTACTAACGATAAAGTTGAAATTATTAACACTGAAGCTCCAGATCACAAAGGATTATTCCAAGTTACTAAAGATGAAGCTAAATTCGAATTAAAAGCTAATGCTGATAAGGAAACAATGATATTCAACGTTAAAGGCAATGGCTTACACGAAAAGAGAATATCAATTAAGAGCACTGACGCTGTATTACCATTAGAAACATTCTCAGTTGATAGAGATGGTGATTTAGCAACTACTGGAAGCACTATCCTTGGTGATGATAAAGCTATAGATATATTAACTGTAAATGCAGCTTCTACATTAAAAGGTACTTTAGACGTTGATGATCATACTAAGTTGAAAAACGGTATGATTGTAACTGGTGCAGATGCTACTACTATATCAAGATTTGAAACTATCGTTCAATTCGGTGGTTCAAAAGTAAGCGTTGTGCAAGCTGGTTCTACTTTAAGACCAGATCCTACATCTAAAGGTAAAGTTGTTGCTAACCACTTTACTCAAGATCCTACTGAAGTTCAGGTAGACGACGAAGTAAATGGAGCTGGAACAGTTCATGCATCAAATAAAATTGACTTATTTGAGCACGCAATGCCATGGGGCGCATCAAAGAACCCACCAAATCCTCCAGGAACTCCTGTAAACAACATTGATGATGACGGAACATTTATAGTTTGGGATCAAAATGCTACTCCAAAAGCATGGTCTTACGGACAAGTTCGCGACTTCGATGAAGTAGAAATGAAGAATGAACACGCTGTACCACGTTGGAACTTCGGTCCAGGCGGGAAAAACAGACTTGTAGATGGTCAAATGTCTGACAATATTACAAACCATACTATCACTTTTGGTGTAGTTCCAGCTACGGGAGTTGCAAATGCAACTGCTACAGTTATCAATACAGCTACTGGTGATATCGAAGTAAAACAAGGTAACTTAAAATTAACAAAAGGCGATGCTACTTTAGCTGAAGGTAAATTAAAAGTTACTCTTCCTGCTGCTGACCAAGCAGATGGAACTGCAGCTGAATTTATCGGCGATGTGAAAATCCAAAACGCTACTTCAAGAATCGCTGGATTCAACGCTGCTGGCGCTGTAAAACAATGGGAAATGGGAACATCATCAACTGGCGAAGGCTATATTGACTTAAT
>CAZGXC010000046.1:0-7741 GCA_964529535.1 uncultured Hyphomicrobiales bacterium
CAATTATTAACTTTGAATGGAAATGATGTATGCCGAATTATGAGAATTTGATCAAACGGACGATAGAATTAGCGAAAAAGGGTGCCGGATTTGTTAGCCCGAACCCTCTTGTAGGTGCTGTGATTATTAAAGATGGCGAGATAATCAGCGAGGGTTGGCATCATCAACATGGTGATATTCACGCAGAAATAGACGCAATTAATAATTGTAAAATAAATGATTTCTCGGATTGCGAGATAATCGTAAATCTTGAGCCTTGCTCTCATTCCGGCAAACAGCCACCTTGCGTTGATGAAATCATTAAGCGCAAATTCAAAAAAGTAATCATTGGAATGAGCGACCCAAATCCTTTGGTGAATGGGCAAGGAATTAAAAAATTGCAAGACAATGGAATAGAAGTAATAAGCGATGTATGCAAAGATGAATGCCAGACCTTAAACCGCTTCTTTATAAAAAATATTACGCAAAAGAAACCATACATTACCTTAAAAATTGCGACAACATTAGATGGCTATATTGCCTCTCAATCGAGAAAAAGAGAATGGATCACCTGCGAAGAAAGCCGAAAAGAAGTTCATAAAATGAGAGCAGAAATGGATGCAGTTTTAGTCGGAAGAAACACAGTATTAATCGACAATCCGCGCCTTGACGCTCGCTTAATTAACGGAAGAAACCCCAAGCGACTTGTCATTGATACAAAGCTACAATTACCACTTGAACTATATGTCTTCGTAGATCCAAACCGCAACCAAACCTATATTATTACAAGTAAAGAAACCTTAACATGCCGAAAAGCAAACTCCCTAAAACTTAGCGATGTAAATCTAATTCCTGTAAAAGTTGATGAAAATCAGCAAATCGATCTTAATGCGATGTTAGATATTCTATATCAAGAATATAAAATCGGTAGCATCTTGGTAGAAGGCGGAGCAACAGTGCTAACCTCATTCATAAATGCAAATTTAATGGATGAGATTATTATTTATCAAGCTCCAATTCTTTTGGGCAATGGTTTGAAATTCTATGAAAACAGCAGTATCCGTAGCCTAAAAGATGGACAGAAAATGGAATTTACAGCTGGGGAGAAGTCCGGTGTTGATGTTAAATTATCTTTAAGGAAAAAAATTGTTTTATGAAAAAGTTTCTAATTCTCGTGATAATTAACGTCTTTCTTGTCCTGTCTTGTAATAGTAAAATTAAAAATATAGAAGAACGCGAAGCAAGCATTGAGACCAAAGATACAACTCAACAAGTATATGATATAATTAACACATTTGACATCAACCCTGATTCGTTTATCCAAGGGCTTTATTATAAAGAAGATAAGCTAATAATAAGCACTGGATTAGCAGGGCATTCGAGCATCCGCTCATTCGATCTTTCGCAGAAAACAGAGGAAAGCAAAGTGAGCATCCCCACATATTTTTGCGAAGGTATTGCCGAGATTAATGGGAAAATCTATCAACTCACTTGGCAAGACCAAGTATGCTTAGTTTATAATGCTTCTACTTTTGCTAAGCTATCCGAATTTCATTATAAAGGGGAAGGCTGGGGGATTACTTCCAACGACAAAGAGCTAATTATGTCTGATGGATCAAATATTATCAAGTTTATCAATCCTGATAATTTTAAAACAATAAAATCTATTGAAGTAAAAGATCATAATGATTTCCCTGTATATAACCTCAATGAAATTGAGTATATTAATGGAAAAATCTGGGCGAATGTATGGACATTCGATAAAATAATAGTAATTGATCCAGAAAATGGAAAAGTAGAGAAAGAATACGATATGTCCAAGCTAAGAGAATACATTAAAAATGCTCCACAAGCCGATGTGTTAAATGGAATAGCGTATAATCCCAAGACTAAAAGCTATTATTTATCTGGGAAAAACTGGGGAAAGATATTTGAAGTAAAATTCAATAAATAAGCAGTCTTTATAATTATTATTTAATTAAAGATACTTATTATAGTTTTAAGCTAATTAGCATTCCATCGCCGAGGCTAAGGAGACTTGTGAAGTAGTTTTTATTGTCTCTTAAATACTCATTGAACTCCCGCACCGCATAAACATCTTTTATCCTATGCTTGTGAATTTCGTCAAATTCTGGATCTTCAACTGTCAGATTCCCAAGAGCAAAAGCATTATCAACAGCTATTATCCCACCTTTGCGAAGCAATGGAGTGCATAACTCTACGTAAGTAATCAAATTGCTTTTATCAGCATCCATAAAGATTAAGTCAAATTGCTCTCTTACCTCAAGAGACTTGATATAATCCAGTGCAAAACTACGAATGAGTTCAATTTTATCATCTAATCCTGCTTCAGAGACCTTCTCTTTTGCGAAACTATAATGCAGGTTGTTGGTCTCCAAAGTTGTCAATTTCCCATCATCTGGCAAAGCCCGCGCCATTATAATAGCAGAATATCCCGCCAATGTCCCGATTTCAAGGATATTCTTGGCATTGATAGACTTAATTAGGAATTGCAGCAGTTGTCCTTGGTCAGGAGTAATAGATATTTCCGGAATTTTCAGCATTAATCCTTGTCGTTTCAGAGCGGCTAAGAACTCATCTTCGGCAGAGAAATTCCGGCAAATGTATTCTTCTAATTCAGGAGTGATTTCCGTTCTTTGAGCAGACATTAGCGTCCTCCCTTAAACAAAGTCTTCCCCTCTTGCTCTTCAATCAATCTTATCGCAGTTTTCCGAGCAAGCTGTCCTAATTGGAGTTTTGAATCTTCCAGCAATTCGCTCTCAACTCGATGAATTAGCGATAATTTATTGTCTTTTAGCCTGAATAAAGTTAGAATTAGCCTTGCTCCGCTATCAATTCTGCTGAAAGAACCAGAAAGCACATAATCTACCTCGAACTTTGCTAAGCAGGACAACTCAGCTTCGGAAACGCTATTGTGATTTTCTGGAATTTTCAATCCAAAAATAGCATAAATACTATCACGGCTAATTTGGTCATAAAGGGTTAAGTTGTTTTTAAATCTTAATGTATCAAAAATAGATTCTACTATTAGATATGAATTGACTTCTTTCATATTAAATACTTCCCATTTAGGCAATTTTGCGTCGTCAATAAACTTTAATCCTGAAATAACTAAAGTCGGCGTCGGATAAGCATAAAAGGCAGTATCATTTTTTGTAAATAAGAGGCTATCGCCATCGGTAACAGCAAAAGCCCTTTGCATTGCTTTTAATAAAGCGGGGTCATATAGAGCTGCGTTATTTTCTACGGTAAAATAACTCGCAAGCGCGTATCCATTTCCGTCGCTTTTTGTAGAATCCTTTGCGTTAATCGACAGCATATTTACTCTAATCATATTTGCCAAACGGTCAATATGAATAGCAAAGAGTTTATCCACATTAAGACTTTGGCTAATATTCTGAATATTTAATTCAGTATTATTCTTTTTCAGCATTGCTATTATTGAATCGCGCGTCGCTAAATCTTTATATTCGTATTTCTCGGAAATTAGATTTACTAAATTGAAGGCAGCTTCCACCTTTTCTTCGGAGATTACTCCTTTGGCTTCCGGTCCGAAGCTAATATTAAGGATTGCTGTTCTGGTCTTATTATTATCATCAGCATTAGCATTTGCACTAAAAGCGTTTATTAATAGTGCCGCTAATATCAATAAAGAAATTTTTATATTCGTATTCATCTTGTAAAAAATTCAATAATTAAAACTACATTTTTATCTAAATGATCAGGCAATTGGATTATTATGCCATCATAGATTTACAAAAATACGGAAAAGTAAGGAATTTTTGAATGTAAATTAGAGATGAAGATTTATAAATAAAAAAAAATATGGAATATTATGCCCAATAGGAGAAATAGGGCGTAGTTTATGACAATTATTGTTTGCTTTAAACATAAATATTCCGTAAATTGCAGTCTGTAAAAATGCTCAAAATTTTCTTGCCAGATATTTTGAGTTTGACGGTGCTTTATCTATATGATTTATATATATTTAAATGATGTGTTTGCCAAATAACAGATTTATTAATAAATATAAGGTTCAATTAAATTTATGTCTTACCTAAAATCTCTCATTTTAAGTAAGTGGGTGATGGCTCTTACTGGCATAGTGTTAGTGGGCTTTCTCTTGGGGCATACTATAGGCAATTTGCAGATCTTTATGGGTAGTGATACTTTTAATCATTACGCAGCATTTCTGCAGGGTCTTGGTGAAATCCTCTGGATAATGAGAATTGTATTAATTCTTAGCGTTGTGCTTCATATTATTACTTCAATTAAATTAAAATTGGGTAATAATGCAGCGAAACCTGTAGCATACAAATACAAATCTTATTTAACTGCTAAACTTACTTCCAGAAATATGATCTGGACTGGCTTGATGATTCTTGCCTTTTTAGTATATCACTTACTTCATTTCACAGTTGGATCTGTGCATTCTGAATACTACAACTTCCACGAGCCTGTAGTAATGGAAAAAACTGCTCTTGCTGGCGACACTCACGGCATGCCGTTACCGCCAGAAATCAAGACAACTACTCAGAAGGGCGTAACTTACGCAATTCAAGAGGAAGTAAAAGTAGCTGAAACTCGCCACGACGTTTATAAAATGGTCGTTACGAGCTTCCGCGAGCCATTAATATCAATTTGCTATATTATTGGCGTGATCCTTTTAGCGTTCCACTTAACGCACGCTATCCAGAGTGCGTTCCAGACCTTAGGTCTTAATCATCCAAGGTATTTTGGACATATTGTAACTGGTAGTAATGTAATTTCAATTTTGATAGCAATTGGATTAATTTCTATTCCGCTATCTATATTAACAGGAATTGTAGGAGGTGCCGTATGATTTTAGATGCAAAAATTCCATCAGGTTCATTAGAGAATAAATGGAGTCAGCATAAATTTGATATGAAGTTAGTCAATCCAGCAAACCGCCGTAAATACAAAATCATCGTTGTAGGAACTGGTTTAGCTGGTGGAGCTGCTGCTGCTACTCTTGCTGAGCAAGGCTATCACGTAGATGCCTTCACATATAATGATTCTCCTCGCCGTGCTCACTCTATTGCAGCACAAGGTGGCGTGAATGCTGCTAAAAACTATCCAAACGATGGCGATAGCATTCGCAGATTGTTCTATGATACAATCAAGGGTGGCGATTTCCGCGCTCGCGAAGCAAACGTATATCGTTTAGCAGAAGTAAGTAATAATATTATCGACCAATGCGTTGCTCAAGGCGTGCCTTTCGCTCGCGAATACGGTGGATTATTAGACAATCGTTCCTTCGGTGGAGCGCAAGTATCGAGAACATTCTACGCTAGAGGGCAGACTGGTCAGCAGTTATTACTTGGTGCGTATTCAGCTCTTTGCCGCCAAGTTGGCTTAGGCACTGTTACTATGCACTCTCGTAAAGAGATGGAAGATATTGTAATCGTAGATGGTCAATGTCGCGGTATCGTTACTCGCGATTTAGTAACTGGAAAAATTGAATCTTTCGCTGCTGATGCTGTAATTTTAGCAACTGGCGGTTATGGAAACGTATTCTATCTATCTACAAACGCATTAGCTTGTAACGTAACAGCTACTTATAAAGCATATAAAAAAGGTGCTGCATTTGCGAACCCATGCTATACGCAAATTCACCCAACTTGTATCCCAGTTGCCGGCGATCACCAATCAAAATTAACTCTTATGAGTGAATCTTTGAGAAATGACGGACGTATTTGGGTGCCAAAGAATAAAGGCGACAAGAGACCGCCAAATCAAATTCCTGAAGAAGAAAGAGATTATTACTTGGAGAGAAAATACCCATCATTCGGTAACTTATCTCCTCGCGATATTTCTTCTCGCGCTGCGAAAGAAGCATGCGACGATGGTCGCGGAGTAGCAGCTACTGGATATGGTGTATATCTTGATTTCGCTGATGCTATCAATAGGTTAGGCAAAGCTAAAATCGAAGAACGCTACGGAAACCTATTCGAAATGTATGAGAGAATCACTAACGATGATCCATACACTACTCCTATGATGATTTACCCTGCTTCTCACTATACAATGGGCGGAACTTGGGTAGATTATAACTTAATGTCTACTATACCAGGATTGCACGTTGCTGGAGAAGCAAACTTCTCTGATCACGGCGCAAATAGATTGGGCGCAAGTGCATTAATGCAAGGTTTATCAGATGGATACTTCGTGTTACCAAGCACTATTCCTAACTACTTAGCTACACACGGTCCATTCGATAAAGTAGACACTTCTCACCCAGAATTTAAAAAAGCAGAAGCTGAAGTTCAAGAAAAAATGAACAAGCTGATGAGCATCAAAGGAAAGAGAACTCCTTCAGACTTCCATAGACAGCTCGGAAAAGTTATGTGGGAATATTGCGGAATGGCAAGAAACGAAGCTGGATTAAAGAAAGCTCTCGAACTAGTGCCACAAATTCGCGAAGAATTCTGGCAAAACGTAACTGTTACTGGTGAGCAAGGCGACTTAAACGTAGCACTTGAAAAAGCATCAAGAACAGCTGACTTCTTAGAATTTGCAGAAGTGATGCTATGGGATGCTCTCGAAAGAGATGAATCCTGCGGCGGACACTTCAGAACTGAACACCAATACCCAGATGGCGAAGCAAAGAGAAATGATGAGAAATTTGCTCACGTAGCTGTGTGGGAATACCAAGGCGTTGATAAAAAACCAATTAGACACCAAGAAGAATTAAATTATGAAACTGTTAAATTTGCAGTAAGGAGTTATAAATAATGAAAATCACATTAATGGTGTGGCGACAGGAATGCTGCAAAAAAGATGGCAAAATGGAGAAATTCTTCCTCGATAACGTAGAAGAAGAGATGTCATTCCTTGAGATGTTTGATGTTCTAAACGAGCGTCTCATTTTGGAAGGAAAAGATCCAATCGCTTTTGACCACGACTGCCGCGAAGGTATCTGCGGGGCATGTTCAATGGTTATTAATGGTGTGCCACACGGACACGAACGCGGCACAACTACTTGCCAGCTTCACATGAGAAAATTCAAAGATGGAGATACTATTTACGTAGAACCATTTAGAAATAGGGCATTCCCAGTAATTAAAGACTTAGTAGTAGATAGAACTGCATACGAGAGAATCCAGAATGCTGGGGGTTTCGTTTCCGTTAACACAGGAAATGCTCAAGATGCTAATAACTTGCCAATCTCAAAGAGAAACGCAGACTTAGCTATGGATGCGGCTTCTTGTATTGGATGTGGCGCATGTGCTTCATCTTGCCCTAACGGCTCTGCTATGCTATTCGTAGCAGCAAAGGTTAGCCAATATGCTTTATTGCCACAGGGACAACCTGAGCGCGGCAAAAGAGCTCTCGCAATGGTTCGCCAAATGGAAAAAGATGGTTTCGGAGCTTGTACTAATATGTATGAATGCGAAGCCGCTTGTCCAAAGAACATTTCAATAAGATTCATTGCTCAACTTAATAGAGAGTATATGAAAGCTCTTATTTCAGAAGAGAAAAAATAATTCTCGCTGAATATAATTCTTATTGAAGAATAAAAATCAAAAGCTCGATAGCGAATAAGTTATCGAGCTTTTGTATTTATAATTGAGAATATTTAATCGGTAATAAAAACAATAATGCTTATCTGCTTGTTAATCAGTGAATTTACCTGTGTTTTCTCCGCGCCAACCGTTAATAAACTCATTGAATTTCTGTGGTCTTTTGCCCGGGAATTGGACTTCCAAAATATCAATAT
>CAZGXC010000046.1:7765-8158 GCA_964529535.1 uncultured Hyphomicrobiales bacterium
CTTAGAAATTTCAAACACTCCTGGGTGGAGTTTAGCACCAGTATTTATTTCGGCACGCAGAATTTTAAGTCTCTGCCCTTTGAATATTGTCCAAGCTCCGGGAGTGGGGGAAGTGCCGTTAATAAAGCATTTGATTTGCTTTGCTGGCTGGCTCCAGTCGATTTTGCATTGGTCAGGGAATAGTTTTGGAGCAGGTGTAGCGAGTTCATCATTTTGCTTAATGGCTGTATAATTTTTCGACATCAGCTTCTCAACAGTTTCGATAGCTAAAGTCGGGGCTAATTGTTTTAAATCATCATAAACATCGCCGAAAGTATCAGTATTGGCGATTCTGGTTTCTTTTTGGAATAAAATATCACCTGTCGGCTCAGTGTCAAGAGGTTCAGGCATTTC
>CAZGXC010000046.1:8168-18170 GCA_964529535.1 uncultured Hyphomicrobiales bacterium
AATAATTGCCCAGTTAATCGGTGCAGCACCTCTATATTTTGGCAATAAACTGCCGTGAATATTAAATGTGCCATATTTGGGTATATTATATATTTCGGGTGGTAAGATACGAAACGCTACTACAACGATAATATCGGGGTTTAAGTCCATAATCTCCTCTACAAATCTCTCGCTCCGCAAATTGATTGGCTGTAAGATTCGCAGACCTAATTCCTCCGCTTTTATTTTCACTTCAGAAGGAAGCAGATGCTTGCCGCGTCCCTTGATTTTATCAGGAACAGTAACGACTGCAATTACGTTATAATGCTGATTCAAGGCTTCTAATGTAGGAACGGCAAATTCAGGAGTTCCCATATAAACGATGTTAATATCTCTTTTTTTCATAACAATGCCTCTATTGATAAATATTTTATTCTATAAATAATACTGTAAGTCTTCTTCAGAAGATATGAATACAGTTCTTGATTTGCTACCTTCAAATGGTCCAATTATCCCGCCTGCTTCAAGTTGGTCGATTACTCGCCCCGCTCTAGCGTATCCAATGTTTAATCTTCTTTGTAATAATGAAACAGAGGCATTTTGTAGATTAACGACTATTCGCGCAGCATCGGCGAATAATGGATCTCTATCGGATTTGTCAATTGCTTCTACTTCGCTAAGTTCTTCGGCAATGCTTGGCAATAGATATGGCTCTGAATAACCCTTTTGCTGTCCGATAAAATCGCATATTGCGCTTACTTCATCATTGCTTACGAAAGCATTCTGGATTCTCTCTGGCTTTGGTGCTCCCGCTGGCAAGAAGAGCATATCTCCATTGCCGAGTAATTGCTCAGCACCCATCATATCTAAAATGGTGCGTGAGTCTATTTTGGTAGCAACTAAATATGAAGCTCGAGCTGGGATATTAGATTTAATAAGACCTGTGATAACATCAACAGAAGGTCTCTGTGTAGCAACAACTAAGTGGATACCGACCGCTCTGGCAAGCTGAGTGAGCCTGATTATAGGATTCTCTACTTCTTTGCGTGCGGTAAGCATTAAGTCTGCCAATTCATCAATAATACAAACGATATAAGGCATTCTGCGGTGCATAAATGATTCAGTATCTTTGATAGTGCCATCATCAACTTTCTTATTGTAATCGCTGATATTGCGTTGATGTGCGGAAGCTAAAATATCGTATCTTTTATCCATTTCTGCGCACAGAGCTTTAAGAACTACTACAGCATCTTGGGGATCTGTGATAATTGAATCGCGGACATCTGGCGAGATAGCCAAGAAATGGCTTTCTAAAGCTCTATATTGGCTTAATTCTACCTTCTTCGGATCTATTATCACGAATTTCAAATCGCGCGGATGTAATCTAAATAATAGGGAAGAGATGATAGTATTTATACCTACTGACTTTCCAGAACCAGTTGCTCCAGCTATTAGTAAGTGAGGCATTTTGGCTAAGTCTGCTATGTATACTTCGCCACTGATTGTTTTGCCAAGCACCATTGGTAGCGTGAAGCTATTATCATAGAATTTTGGCGATTTGATTATGGAGCTGAATCTTACTATTTGAGGCTTTTGATTTGGGATTTCTATCCCAACCGTTCCTTTTCCAGGGATTGGGGCGATGATTCTAATTCCACGAGCCTTTAAAGCCATTGCAATATCATCAGAAAGATTGGATATTCTGCTAATCTTGATTCCCTCCGCTGGCACAAACTCATATTGAGTTACCACCGGACCGGGGATAATCGAAATGTTTTCGATTATGATTTTGAATGTCTCTAATTTTTCTTGTAATGTTTTAGCATTCTCTTTAAGCTCTTCGTCGTCAACTTGGACGATTTCATCTGCCACTTTGAGCAAATCGAGTCCGGGAGCTGTATATTTAATCTTTTCATCTAATGAAGCAATTGAAATTGGAGATTTTGGGATTTTCGCTAAAGTCTCATTTTCAATTGGGTCATGTAAATATATATTGAGTTTCTTGGAAGGATCCTCATCGTTATTGACATTATCTTCATTCTCTTCTTGATAGTTCCTTGCGATTTCAATCCTTGCATAAGGATTATCTGTATATGGAATACCATATTTGGGATCTACTTCTATTTCTGCTCCAGTTGTGCCACCGAATGAATTTAGTGGTGCGGGAACTACTTCCTCTTGTGGAAATTCTGCTTCAGCTGAATCGCTATAAATTTGTGGAGCAAGGCTTTCGACGCTTTGATTTTGAAACGCGGCTTGCTCTATTTCCTCTTTACTTAACTCAATGCTTTTGGTATATGGGGGAATATCTCCAAAATCAGTATTAGTGTTTACTTTATCAGGATTAACGCTGTTGATATTATTAACACTGTTGATGTTTGGAGATTGGCTTACAGCTTCATCGTCAATCAGTCTATTGCGAATACCAATAAATGGCGCGTCCATTTCTTCTTCTTCGAAGTCATCAGCAAAATCTCTATTGATTCTATCGCTTGACTCATCGTGTATTGAATTATGGTTAAAATCAATAGTTTGGCGAATAGTGCGAGCAGCTCCGTCATCATCTTGTGCGCCTCTGTGTATTCGCGGTTCTAATGGGCGCGGTCTGGTAGGGGCAGGTGTCGGGTCTGGGAGTTTTGACTCAGACAAAATAGGACTTGGAACTGTAGCTTTCTCAGCTGTTTTATCGGTTTGAGGTATATTTGATTCGACTTTATTTGAATCTTTATTATTCGTGGTAGCTTCGTTTGCTGGTTCATCATCATTAATGATAGAATCCCTTCGCGAATAATCTCTTAATTTCTGGTATGGTGTGGCGAGTTTCGCAAGTTTGCTTTTAATTTGAGAAGTATCGACTTCCGCAGCTTTATTTAGTGCGTTTTTAGTGCGAGTAAATTCAAATCCAAATCCAAAGTAAAAAGTAGAGAAGGTGATAGCAGCAAAGAAAATCATCGCGCCGATGCCACCGAGAATGCTGTATAATACAGAAGCAATGTAATAGCCTGCCACGCCAGAGAGTTCTTTGGGAAGGTTTTGTGCCCATCCGACTTTGGAAAATGTTCCCATTACTCCCGAGAATACTAATCCAAGTATTAGGATTAGCATTGTATATTTTAGGGTTTTATCGTTGATTTTTTGTGTCTTAAATAGCTCGTATCCCCAATAAAACAAAATCAATGGCAAGAGAATAATGGCAACGCCAAAGGTATAATTATAAAGGTAGTTAGCAATGAATGCCCCAACTAAACCAAGCCAATTATTTGTCATTTCGGCTCTGGCAATAATACTTTCATTGCCCTTAATTAAGCCGATTAGATCTTTTGCTTTTATATCAAGGAAAGCTTCGTCTGCGGGAGAATAAGACAGCAAAGCAATAAGAATAAAGAAAGCAAAAAGAATAATACAAAGCGATAGAATTTTGATATTCTTTCTGAATTGTTTATCAAATTGATCAGCAGGTTGAGATTTTTCAGAGCTTCTGCCGGCACTCTTTTTATTGTTTGCGCTATTCGAGTTGTTCGATTTAGTCTTGTTCTTTGGATTGGGGACTCTATGAATTGTTACCCCATCCTTATCCTTTGCCATATAGTTTTCCCCCTATATTTCGAATTAAGATTATAAATAAAAATCAGATGAAATTATTTCATCATTCAGCAATTTTGATGCTGCTTCCAGAAATGATTGGCACTACTGGGTATCTGTTATGTTCCAAACAGATGTCAATATCGTCAGCCATTCCTATTTCTTCTAAATGCTTGCTATGGTCTCGAGTTTTAATAAAATCAGATAAATTATCTTTGTGCATATCATACAAATTCTTAGCAATTAGCGCAGAATCGGAGATCTTTTCAGTATCAAAAATCTTCATTAATCTATCGATATAAGCACCTGCGCAAAGCGTATCTTCGAAAGATAATCTGCCATCGTTGCCAGCACAAATAATATAGATTTTAGAGATTTCTTCTTCCGAACATTTGTTGCTAAGGAAATCTAAAACTGGATCAATATTAATGAACCCAGCTACTATTTTTCGCTTCGCATCTTTGCATTTTTGGAAGATTTGCGACCCATTTGTCGTTGTAATAATTACAGATTTTCCTTTTACCTTTTCTTCAATGTATTCAGTCGGAGAATTGCCCGCATCGAAACCTGTTGGCTTGATTCCATTTCTTTCTCCGCCGAGGAATCTACTTTCGCGGCTGAGACTGCTAAATAACTGCACTGCTTTATCAATGGTTTCCAGAGTGATTACTTCTTTGGCACCATTAGTTAAGGCAGCGCAAACGCTTGAACTTGCTCGCAGAACATCTATCATTAATACTGCAGAGTTCTCGAACTGTAATTCTTTTTCCGTTAAATTGGGTATCAGATACGCATCTATCTTCATTTTGTCTATCTTATTTTTATCTATAATTGTGAAAAATTCCAAAAAGCAAAAATACGAAATAATAATCAATTTATCATATTGAAAATAAGGATTTATTAGTTTTGAGCGAAATAATGTCGAAACATTGTTATATTAACAAAAGAGCTACTTCATATTTTAGAAGTAGCTCTTAATTATTAACAATAAAATTTCATCTTGCGAGAGTCGCTTTTCTATCCCTCTCTTACCTAATCAATAAATTATTGAATAGATTTGGATATACGCCGATGGCGATAATTCCTATGATACAAATCGCAATAGCAATCTTTGTATTATGGATAGCAACTTCTCCGATTGGAGTATCGTTTTGCTTGAAATACATATTTAATATTAACTTAATGTAAAAATACATTGAGATAATTGAAGCAATTACAGCTACAATCGTCAGCCAGACAAAGCCTGCCTCCATTGCGGAAATGAATAGGAAATATTTTCCGAAGAAGCCACCAAATGGAGGAATACCAGCGAGGGACAGCATAAAGCAAGTCATAATCGCTGCTAATACTGGATGCGTAGCGCGCAGGTTCTTGAAGTTTTCAAAATCTAAATTGTCGCCTTCTTTGTTTTCCAATACGCTTAATATTGCGAAAGCTCCAGCTTGCATAAATATGTAAGCCATTGAATAATAAGCCACTGCTGAATAACCTTCCGCGCTGTTTGCGACGATACCCATTAATAAGTAACCCGCGTGAGCAACTGAAGAATATGCCAGCATTCTCTTCACATTCGTCTGAGAAAGCGCAGTGATATTTCCAATCAGCATAGTAGCTGCGGAGATATACGCTAATATTTCACGGCTTAGGAAGGTAGTATGAGTCAGCTCTTGAGTAGGGGAATAATATAAAGCGAAATTCTTAAATACTACCACTAATCCAGCGAGAGCTGCGACCTTTCCCGCTGTGCTTAAAAATCCTGCTGAAATAGTAGGCGAACCATAATAAACATCTGGCGCCCATTGATGCAATGGGAAGGCTGCCACTTTAAAAGCAAAGCCAATTATCAATAGTGCCATTCCTATATTGTAATATACTGGAACGACGGCACCCGTTTGGAATGCGTGCGAAATGTGATTGAAATAGATTGATCCAGAGCTACCATAAAGGAAGGCAATGCCTAACAAAAGGAAAGCAGAAGCAAACGAGCCCAAGAAGAAATACTTCAATCCTGCCTCGATAGAGCTTAATTTGTCGCGGAAGAAGCCAGCCAATACATAAAATACTATGGACATTAATTCTATGCCTAAAAATATCATTAGCAAGCTATTTGAATGAGATATTACGACCATTCCCACCATGGAAAGTAGTATCAGGGAATAAAACTCATTGAAATTCTTGTATGCTTTGCCATTATATTCCTTCGCGGAAAGCACGGCAATTAAGCCTGCAATACCGAAGAGAATATCAAACACATAAGGCAGAACACCAAAAGATAAATGCTCGCCGGCGTATGTTTCTTTAATATAAACGGAGTCTGCTGGGCAAATGCTGAGAGCATAAGCACTTACTCCTATAAAGGCAAGGAGGAAAAACACAGAGCCCCAATAAACTACATTTTTATTTCTAATAAAAGCGTCCACCATCAATAGTAAAATTGACAGGACTGAAATCGTTATCAATGGCGAAGCCAATACAAATTCATTTATCATTATTATTTTCTCCTTCGCCTATTTTTTATTTAATTGAATTGAATAACTGTTTATTGACTTGTTCATAATCACGTTTTCCACTGTTCGTTTAGATGACGCTTCTGAAATTTTCAGGAATGAATTTGGGTAAATTCCTATCCATAAAATAAGTATTACAATTGGCACCATCATAGAAATTTCTCGTATATTTAAATCTTTTAGGTGATGATTTGCGGGATTAGTATTTTCGCCAAACATCACTCTCTGGAACATCCATAATAGATATACAGCCGCAAAGATCACGCCCGTTGTTCCAAATATTGTAAATGCCCATGAATTAAGCACTGATGAGTTAAATGCTCCGAGGAGCGTCAAATATTCTCCAATAAAGCCATTTAATCCGGGCAAGCCAACTGAAGCCAACATCGCCAATGCGAAGAATACCGTAAATACTGGCATCACTCTTGCGATTCCTCCGAACTCGGAAATATCGCGTGTGTGGCGTCTCTCGTATAGCATTCCTACGCAAAGGAACAGCATACCAGTAGATAAACCGTGATTGATCATTTGAATTACGGCTCCCTGCATACCGATAGTAGTCATTGAGAAAATACCAAGCACAATGAATCCCATGTGGCTCACGGAGCTATAAGCTACTAATTTTTTAATGTCTGTTTGCACCATCGCAACTAATGCGCCGTATATTATTCCAAATACTGCGAGACCTGCAATAATCTGCGAATAGTAAGCAGATGCTTGCGGGAATAGGTCTAAGTTGAATCTAATCAAGCCATAAGTTCCCATTTTTAGCAATACACCAGCTAATATTACAGAGCCGGGTGTCGGAGCCTCTGTATGAGCATCTGGCAACCAAGTATGCAGTGGGAATAGTGGGACTTTAATCGAGAATGATAATGCGAAAGCTAAGAATATCCATTTCTGAATATCCATTGAGATTGGCGCGTTATGCAAAGTTTCGTAAATCGCCATATAATTAGTGGTAAATCCGGACGCAATATTTATTGATCCGCCTGCATATAATCCCACCCATACAATTGCTGCAAGCATAAATAGCGAGCCAACTACTGTAAAGATAAAGAATTTAACAGTTGCATAGAGCTTATCTTTGCCACCCCAAATACCAATAATGAAATACATTGGTATCAATATTAATTCCCAGAAAATATAAAAGAGCATTAAATCAAGAGAGATAAATACTCCAATCATTGCAAATTCGAGAAGCATCACGAAAAAGTAATACTCTTTCTC
Organism: uncultured Hyphomicrobiales bacterium; assembly: GCA_964529535.1. GTDB lineage: Bacteria > Bacteroidota > Ignavibacteria > Kapaibacteriales > UBA2268 > CALLXS01. The sequence goes on from CAZGXC010000046.1 coordinate 15,467, forward strand.
TCTTTTCTCGATTGCCGAAAATGATGACATTATCATTATCGGAGAGAGAAAAGCCGTCAATACTACAAGGAGAATGGAAATTCCATCTACTCCGACGCGGAAGCCAGCATCTATTTGCGGTATCCACGAAATATTTGAGTAATATTGGAATGCAGATGAACTGCTATCAAAATTGATAAGCAATATCACTGCACAAACGAGAGTAAGCAATGAAATACCAAGAGAAGTGTATTTCAAAGCGGACACATTAGTCTTTGGCACAGCCAAGAGCAGGAAAGATCCCACTAATGGTAATAACAAAGTATAAATTAATAATTCAATCATATCTATATTCTAATTATAATTAATCAATGTTTAGTTAATTCATTTAATATCACAGAGTTATAGTAAAATAAATGCGCCCAAGATTATCACTATTCCCAAAGCCATTAGCAAAGCATAATTCTGCAATAAGCCTGTTTGTAGTTTTCGAGCTGTTCCTGATAGGCTAAGAGTTACTTTTGCCGCACCATTAATCACTCCATCAACAATCTTTACATCTACTATTTTCCATAAGAAATCTTTAGCCGTAACCAAAGCACCATCTACAAAGAATCCATAATAGAACTCATCTAATTTATATTTATTTAAGAGCAAGTTGTATAATCCTGGCATACTTTGAACGATTTTTCTTGGCTTAGACCATTTAGCTTCTGAATAATAATATTGTTTTGCTTTGTAAATTCCGAATAAAGCTACAGCTACGGATACGAGCATCAATAATATCTCTAATAAATGTGAATGATTAGCTTCGCCGCCGTGATAAGATAATACTTTTTCAGCTCCAGCAAATACAGGAGCTAAGTAATTATGCAGGATATGCGGATGTTCGCTAATCCAACCACCGATGGCTTCCGGCACTCCAAGAAAACCACCCAATGCTGATAATACCGCTAAGATGATTAGAGGCATAGTCATGCTTGCTGGGGATTCGTGTGGATGAACCTTGGCATGGTCAAATCTTTCCTCGCCATGGAACACTAAATACATCAATCTAAACATATAGAATGCGGTAAATAATGCGGAGATTACGAGAATTAACCAAGGCAATACGCCGTTGTTGGCATAAACCGACCAAAGAATTTCATCTTTTGAGAAAAATCCACTAAAAAATGGGATACCTGAAATTGCTAAAGTCGCAATTAGGAAAGTTAAGTAAGTCTTAGGCATATATTTCTTGAGTCCGCCCATCTTCTTGATGTCTTGTTCTTCGTGCATAGCATGAATTACTGAACCTGCGCCCAAGAATAGCAAGCCCTTAAAGAAAGCGTGCGTCATTACGTGGAAAACGCCTGCTGTGAAAGCTCCAGCTCCCAAAGCAGCGAACATAAATCCTAATTGGCTGACAGTTGAATATGCCAATACCTTCTTGAAGTCATTTTGCACTAATCCAACGCTTGCCGCTGTAAAGGCTGTCAATATTCCCACTACGAGCATTACTGTCATTGTAGTAGGAGCGAGTGCGAAAATAACGGAATTTCTTGCTACCAAGAAAATACCAGCTGTAACCATCGTAGCAGCGTGAATTAATGCAGATACTGGAGTAGGACCAGCCATTGCGTCTGGTAACCAAACAGCCAAAGGCAATTGAGCGGATTTACCTGTGCAGCCCAGGAAGAACATTAAGCTGATAGCAGTGATGATAGCTGTATCGTAATAACCGATATAGCCAGCACTTGCGACAGCTGAAACCTCTGTATAATTAAGCGTTCCAAATGTCAAATAAACGAGGAACATTCCAATAAGGAAGCCGAAATCACCTATCCTATTGACGATGAACGCTTTATTAGCAGCATCGCCTGTCCAAGTGATGCGCACTCCTTGGAATTTCCTATCATACCAGAATCCAATCAAAAGATACGAACATAGACCAACGCCCTCCCAACCAAGGAAAGTAACCACAAAGTTGTTGGCTAAGACTAAATTCAACATCATAAAGATGAATAGATTCAGATAAGTAAAGAATCTGAAAAAGCTCCTATCTCCGTGCATATATCCTATGGAATATATGTGGATTAACAAGCCAACTCCCGTGATAATCAGACCGAACAAAAGGGAAAGTTGATCAACTTGATAAGCTAATCCAATATTGAAGCTCCCAACTGTTATCCAGTCATAAACTGAGACCTGAATAGCAGCAGTTTGCCCCGAAGAGATGAAATTGGCGAATAGCACGCATAAGATAGCAAAAGAAGTAGCTATCATCAGGCTGGCAAAGCCACCTATCGCTTTTTCACTTTTTATTTTACTGCCGAATAATCCCAAAATCAGAAACCCGATTAATGGCATTAGAGGCACAATTTTTATTAATTCAAACATACATCTATATCCAATTATTTAAAATTCTAAATGAATACCAAAGCCATAAAAACTTCAATAATAATTTACTAAACACAAATTTAATCAAAATATCAGAGATTTACCAATAAAAAAATTAAAATCAAAAAATATTTACTCGAATTAATTAGCTTTGTTCTCAAAATCTATTTTCTATTAACTACTTTCATACCTCACTTGATGCTTATTTGCTCAGTTGAGTTCAAAACAAGAATATTCGTAACTCTCTGTATTACAAATAAAAAATCCCGTTTTGCGAAACAAAACGGGATTAATATTTTTTGCGGAAAGGGAGGGATTCGAACCCTCGGTACCCTTGCAGGTACAC
>CAZGXC010000047.1:0-17325 GCA_964529535.1 uncultured Hyphomicrobiales bacterium
GGAATTAGTTGCTTTTGCTAATTCCAAAGGGGGATATTTGATTGTTGGAGTAGATGATAACGGCACAATATATGGCATCGATAGCGAAAAATATGAGACCGAAGCCATAGAGAATTGCTGTAAATTTTTGATTGAACCGCCACTCTCCCCACAAATTGAAATTAAAAATATAGGTAGTAAATACCTCGCTATTTGCTACATACAAGAAAGCGAAAATAAGCCGCATAGCCTCGTCGAATACACAGATGAAAAGCAAGGCAAAGAGTCCAAGAAGGAAGAAAGCAAACACCTGCAAGCATATATTCGCGTGGGGGAGAAGTCCATGCCCGCAAGCAAGGAAATGACTAAAATTCTTTCTGGTCAAGGGAAAAACGCCAAACCTGTAACTATTTACATTGGGGATATGGAACGTCGCTTTTTCGCTTATTTAGAAGAGCACGAGCGAGGCAACGTCAATGACTTCTCGAAATTAGTAAATATCTCGAAGCGCCGCGCCCACAGAATGATTGTAAATTTAGTGCGAGCTGGTGCGCTGAATATTCATTGTGATGACTCAGGGGATTATTTCACGCTTACCTAAGGCACTAAATATCGGATACTTCTGCCATCTTTCATCCGCTGCCTAATTTCCGTAGATGATATTTCAATTAATGGGGATTTGATAATAATAGGTTTATTTTCAATTTCTTGAAAAATCATCTCGACAGCTGACATATCGAAACCATAAATATTCCGTGGAGCTATGCAGATTTGGCAATTATTGGCTATTTCCTGCCATTGCTTCCATTTATTGAAGGCAATAGCTTGGTCTTCGCCAATTAATAGAAATAGCTCTGCTTCAGGAAATTTTGATTGAATATACTTGAGCGTATCGATAGTATAAGAGATTCCATCTTTATTAATTTCGAATGCGTCCAATTCAAAAAATGGATTATCTGCGATAGCTTTATTTATCAAATCAATTCTGAGATTGTCAGCAAGGTATTCAGATGCTTCATTGATTTTCGAGGGTGATATTTTTGCAGGCAGAATTTTGACAATATCCAATTGCATTTGCTCACGAAAATGCTCCATAATGATCAAATGCCCGATATGAATAGGGTTATAACTACCGCCAGCGATTCCGATTCTTCTTATTGTCTTCATTCTTATCCTTCTTGCTTAGCTTGTTATTATTGAAATTGCTATTACTATTACTTTTACTGTTCCTGAAGTTACTATTAGCTTTCTTACTATTTGCTTTATTGCTGGCTTCAGTCTTATTTTTATTTTGTTCTTTGTTGTAGTGCTTCGCTTGTAATTCTTCTTTCTGAGCAGCTTTTTTGCTATTCTTCTTCTCAACGAAAATATCGCTTCCATCAATATTAGATTTGCCCGTATAATATTGCAAAGTTGAGTAAGTGGAAGGGGTTGGCGTAAAGATTTGAATTTGCTCGGGAGCAAAGCTCAATTCTTTATCGATGAAGGCTTTTAGCTCGGAATTTTCTTTTTCATTCGATCCGGGTGCTGCTGCTATAAAGTAATACGTAAGGAATTGCTTTTTATCCAATTCTCTATTAATTTGCTTAAATTTAGCAATAAAATCAATTAGCTTATCATTATCGGGTTTATTCATCAATTGCAATACATTGCTACTGATATGCTCGGGAGCAATTTTCATTTGCCCAGAGATATGATGCTTCAGTAAATCCCTTAAATACGCATCGCCGTGCTTTTTGTCGGCTATAATCATATCGTATCGGATGCCCGACCCAACGAATATTTTTTTTACTTTTGGTATCTCTCTTGCTGCGGATAGCAAATCTATTAATGGTTTATGAGAAATATCCATTCCCTTGCAATGCTGGGGCGAGATACAGCTTTTGTTTGAGCAGGAGCCGACTTTGCATTGCTTTTCGCAGGACATAGCATACATATTTGCCGTTGCGCCGCCCAAATCCGAAATTATCCCTTTAAAGTGTTTATTATTTGTTATGCCTCGGATCTCATTTAAAATAGATTCTTTGCTTCTGCTGATAATTCGCCGCCCTTGGTGGAGTGCTATTGCGCAGAAACTACATTCACCAAAGCAACCTCTGTGCGTGGTGATAGAGAATCGGACAGTCTCGAGGGCTGGAATTTTCCCCATCGCTTTATAATAGGGATGGGCGTCGTGCTCAAATTCCAAAGCATAGATTTCATCAATTTCATCAGTAGAGAGATGAACCTGCGGTGGATTATGAATTAAATATCTATTCTCAGTTTTTTGGTATAATCCTTTGGCACTAAGTGGATCGCAATTCCTGTAAAACAGGTCAAACATCTTGCTAAATTCATCCTTATCGGTTTTGACTGTTTGGTAATCGCCTAATTCCAAATATCCTTCTTTCGCTTCATTGCTCATATAGCATAAGCCGCGAATATCGCGAAAATCTTCGCCCAAATTCAGAGATTGAGCAAATTGCAGGAGGGATTTCTCGCCCATTCCATAAATAAGCGCATCTGCTTTGGAATCGCTTAATATTGAGCGTTTGATGGTATCAGACCAGTAATCGTAATGGGCTACTCGGCGCAAACTCGCCTCTATTCCACCGATTACAATTGGCTTCCGCGATTTATAGTATCTTTTAATTAGGTTCGTATATTGAACTACGGCTCTATCGGGTCGTCTATTGTTTATGCCACCGGGGCTTAAGTCATCATTGGAGCGTGGCTTGTTGAGCGAAGTATAATTCGCAACCATTGAATCCACACATCCGGAACTCACCCCCCAGAATAGGCGTGGCTCTCCTAATCGGGAGATATCTATATCGCTCTCGATGCTTGGCTGGGAAATAATCCCAACTGTAAAGCCTTTACTAATCAGATATTTAGCGAGAAGTGCAGTGCCATCGTTGGAGACATCAATATATACATCGCCAGTTACCATAATAATATCTAATTGAGATATTTGTAGCTGTGCTAATTCTTGTGGTGTAGTTGGGACGAACATTTGCTGTCTTATTTCTTAATGAGAAAGATTTGATGCTTATTGATTTGAATATTTATCTGTATGATATCTTTTCTGTATGATTACTTATTGTTGGGATTTAACTATATGCGGTTCAAGTTCTTCCTCTACCATACGCCAAATTTTCTGGCAAGGGAAATTGTTTTGATATAAAGCTCTGCCGATAATGATTGAGTCGATTCCGCCAGTTGCTCTGTCATTTAATTTCCATAAATCTTTTGGTTTTATGGCACCACCATTAATTGTAATTCTGAAATTATAATCCGTATTTATAGATGCGATTTGAATAATATCATCGAGCCTAATATCATTAAGCGAGAAAGTGCTATTGTATAATATTCGCTGAATCCCAATCTCTTTGAAAATTTTGAGAATATCATTAAGCGGGATAATAGTAGTCTTATCGTGGAAAAAGGAATTGATCCCATCGGTGATTATGTTACCGCAAATACGAGATGGACCATATTCTTTTAATAACTCTTTGGAGCTATTAATATCATCTAATAAAAGTGTGCCCGCGAAAACTCGATAAATACCGGATTCTAATACGGAAACGCAAGTATCCACATCTGCAAAATAATGAAAGAGACTTATGGGAATATCCGTTTGCTCCGAGAAGTCGTGAATGATCTCTAAGTTCTTTTCTTTATCGAGGCATTGGAAAGAGTCTATATTGTTGATATGAATAGATTTGGCATTTTCTCTCCTCCATAGCTTGATTAACTCATTTGGATTTTGTTTGAAAACGTCGAAGATGTCATTTTCTGCTGAAATACCAGAAATAATATCTTTACATTCACCATTTATTAACTGAATCGATGGAATTACTAAAATCATTTTATCATTTCCCCCTATTTCATAGCAAATTTAAGAGCTAAGCGAATTAATCCCTCTATATTCTGATTAGTCAAGGCGGCAAACTCTTGCTCGCTTTGCTTCACTGCTTTTTCGGCTGCACCTTTGCTATATCCAAGGGATATTAAGGCAGAAACAGCTTCGTCGTTTAGGTGATTGTTATTGCTCATCGGAGCATTTGGAGAGCTATCATCTTTCGCTAAATCGAGCTTGATGACTTTATCGCGCAAGTGTAGCACGAGCAATTCAGATGTCTTTTTGCCAATCCCTGGTAGCTTTTGTAATTTAATTAAATCATTGTGAAGAATAGCATTATAAAGGTCATTTGGGTTAATCGCGGATAATATACCGAGGGCACTCTTGGGACCAACCCCACTAATGGAAATGAGGAGCGTAAAAAGCTCGAGTTCGCTTTCGGTCAGGAAGCCAAAGAGTTGCTGCGTATCTTCGCGGACTACGAAATAGGTATGCAAAAGTATGGTCTCCCCGATTTGCGGTAGGAGGTCATAGGTTTGCATAGAAATATTTAGCAAATAGCCCACGCCGGAGCAATTGATTACAGCTTCTCCTGCCTTTTTGGAATGTAGTTTCCCCTCTATAAATGCGAACATTGTTTTAGTCTCCGCCTAAGTTTAATAATTATTCTTTTTATTGAAAATTATGATTTGATTTTGATAATTGACTTAATTTAAAAAGTTAGCGGCGAAGGTTTGAATTTCGCCGCTTTAGATTGATCTTATTTTTTAATTAATTTAATTATTTTTTCTTTTCCGTTCAGCGATACCTTCATTAAGTATGCGCCGTCTGGCTGCGAGCTGATATTTATTGTTTTATTAAATTCGTTCGCGTTGATTATTGTATTAAATTCTTGTATTATTCTGCCGGCAGCATCTGTAATTACATATTCGATATTGTCGCCAGAGCTTGCGAATAATCTAAATCTATATTCGCCATTTGATGGGTTCGGAGAGATAGAATAAACATTTGTAAATGTTTCGGATACGGAAGTGTATTTTGCTGCTTTTTCCGCAGAGAACACACCGCAACCGTTCTCATTTGCTCCGAATACCTTATACATTGCTTCTTCTACGTCAGATGGCGGAATTTCATACACGCGTTTCACAGCGCCAGGTATTGCATTGCCATTCTTGAACCATTGGTATTTAGCGATTGAATCGGCTACTAATCTTCTGCCTTGTAATTCGAAGTCAATAGATTTTGGCTTTTCAGTGAAGTTTAGAGCAATTATTTCTGAATAAGAAGGGCAAGTTGCATTTGCGCGAGTTCCAATTACGGAATAATCACCAGATTTATGAACCTGTATTTCTCTTGTTGTCTCGCCAGTAGACCATTGGTATGTCTGGAATCCTCTCGAAGCCGCTAATGTAATAGTGTCGCCAATACATGGTGCAGCGTTGTCTGCTATTGATACGGAAATCCTTGGAGTTTCGATATTCTGAATGTTAACAACTTTTGATCTTATTTTGCATCCATCATCCATGGCAGTAACTGAATAATCTCCAGCTTCTGTAACTGTTACTGTCTTAGTTGTAGCTCCATTTGACCATAAGTAGTTGTTATAGTTGCCACTTGCGGTTAAAGTTACTTCTACGTGAGGGCATTTGATTACATTTGTGTCTGGAGAAATAGTGAGTGTGTTATTGCTGCAATTTTTTATATCAGTTTCCCATACTCCTCTGCCGTATGTTCCTGCTCTTAATCTTGGGATTTCAGAACCATAGTAAATGCTTAGATCATTTACAATTACATTTGGCAAATTATCATTCATGTTATCCCATTGATTAGAACCTCCATCAGTATAGAATACACCAATATCAGTTCCGATAAAGATCTTATCTTTTGTATTCTTTTGGCATACAATAGTATTAACGGGAACATTTGGCAGATTGCCTGTTAGATTAGTAAAGTCTTTTCCATCATAGTAAAATACTTTGCGATTTGGATTATATCCCGAAACAGTATACCAGAATTTCTCAGGATCTGCTGGATGTGGGAACACGCTAGTGATTGTGTTGTTCTCTACCTTAATCGTCTCCCAGTTAGTTCCACCATTCGTAGTTCTGATAAGTGTATTATATTTCCAGGCGTATATATAATCTGGATTTTTATCGGAAATAGACATACCTGTAAATACTTGTTCGTATTTGCCATAATTAGTCATTTTTGCCCAGCTTTGCCCACCATTTACAGTCCTCCAGATATTTGAGAAACCTACGTATGCTATTCCTGATTTTGTTGGGCTCAATACGTATGGAGTTACCCATGCGCCTTCAACTCCGTCAGTTTTGGCTGGATTAACAGCAACTGTTAGTGTTTTGCCTTTATCTTTACTGCTTAAGATTTTTCCATTATAAATGGAAACCCAGATATTGTTATCATTTGTCGGATCAATAGCGCATTCCATGCCGTCTCCACCAAATAATTGGTACCAAGTTCCGTTAAGTAGCATAGTTGAGCCATTATCTTGGGCTCCGCATACTATCAAGTTTGGATCATTCTGGCTGATAGCCATTTTGTATAGTTGTGTGATGGACATTCCTGAGCTAAGATCTATCCAAGTAGAGCCTTCGTCTTTAGAAATATAAAGTCCTCCATCATTAGAGCAAAACAACTCTTCAGTAAGCGGGCTATATTCTAAATCGTGCATATCTACGTGCATTTTAGTGTTTGGTTTGCCGTAGATATTTGAGCTTTTTTTCCAGCTTTCGCCCATGTCTGTAGAGAGGTGGCATTCTATTCCGCCTATTATGACATGATTTCTGTCATAAGGTGATACAGCCAAACATAAATCATAAGAGGATTGCCCTCTTCTGTTTTCACTTAAGTTATATCCCCAATTCAATGGGTTGCCAGCCGTAGCGGAATCGCTCATTACTGCGAAAGTAGCTCCACCGTCTTTGGATACCATAAATGAATGATATCCATCGTGATATGTCGATGAATTTAAGGCATATAAATATTCCGGTGCCGCTGGAGTAACAGCTAACTGGATTCTGCCAGCTTTGGGAATATCTAATATTTGCTGCCAAGTATCGCCGAAATCTTCACTTTTAAATATATAGTTTGTTTGCGATCTGCTTCCAGATGTTGCAGCGTAGAGACAATTATTATCTTTTGGTTTAGCTTCAATATCCCTGAAACCTATTGTTGTTTTTTTCTCCCAAGTTTTTCCGCCGTCAATAGTTTTAAATAGTCCAGATGAAGTAGCTGCCACTACAATATTGGGATCTGTTTTACTTACTTGTAGTCTGGTAATTACGCTTGCATTAGCTAATTCATAAGATAAGCCTGTTACTGCCCAAGTCTTCCCGCCATCAGTAGTTTTAATAACTCCAATGCTGTAATAGCTGCCAGAAGTTCCAAGAGAGCCATCAGCGTCGCCTGTTGCTACATATACTGTGTTTGGGTCGGATTCCGAGAAAGCAATATCAGATACTCCAAGCGATAGGAATTGAGTAAATGGGAAGCAATCCCAAGTCTTGCCCTTATCGTTTGTGTACCAAACGCCACCCGTTGCGGCTCCCGCCCAAATAACTTTATCATTTTTTGGGTGGAATCTTGCGATGTTTATACGCCCTAAGCCTGCGGGATTGGTTTCATTATATTCAGCAGGCTGAACAATTGGGCCCATTAGTTTCCAAGTATTCCCCTGCAATCTATCTTGATCGCTTAATTTAAGTTGATTATATGCGCTACTATAAATATCCATAGCTTGCTTGAAATCTCCCTTTGGGAATAGCCTTTGAGTCCAAAAATGTTCCCATCTTTTGAACTGTTTCCAACCTTTGCGTTTGTCTACGGGGACGTCCTTCCAGACTTCTTCGTAGTGTTTGCGAGCATGAAACATATCACTCTCTTCGTAGTTCGGAATGATGTTTTCCAGTTTAACTGCTTGCATTTCTATAGGCTTATCGTCTGAAATCAGATTGGACGATCCAATGCAAAATGCCATTATTGCAAGAAAAATATTTCTTAACATTTTTATATACGCTCCATTTAATTATTGTAAAATCTTACGAAAATACGGAAAATTTCCCAAAAAATAATAAGGAAATTTTTCCGTCTGTCTACATTGTATTATTACTAACGAATATCTACCCATAATATTCTTATTATAATAATCATTTCATGCACTTCAGAGAGACATTAAAGATATGAATTTAAATAAATTTACAATTAAATCGAAAGAAATAATCCAAAACTCGCAGGAGATCGCTCAAAGCAATTCAAATCAAGCAATTGAGCCATGCCACTTGCTCGCTGCCTTAGTAGAAGATAAAACCAGCATAGTAAATAGTATTATTGCCAAGGCAGGAGGAGATGCTAACGTCATCAAAATAAAGATTATGGAGCTGATTAGCTCTCTGCCGAAGGTCTCCGATTACCCAAATTCATACCTCTCAAATGATTCGCAGAAGGTATTGAACAACGCAATCCAAGAAGCCGCGATGATGAAAGATGAATTTGTATCGGTAGAGCATATTCTTATTGCTATTACGGTAACGAAAAATCATTGCCAAGATATTTTAAAGCAACAAAATATCAGTAAAAATACTATTTACCAAGCTATGCAAAGCGTCCGAGGCGGAAGCCGTGTAACGGATAACAATCCTGATGACAAAATGGAGGCTCTTAGCAAATATGCGCGCCTACTAAATGATGAAGCAAGAAGAGGCAAGGTCGACCCCGTCATCGGAAGAGATGATGAAATTCGAAGAGTCCTACAAGTTCTCTCGCGACGAACAAAAAATAATCCTCTTTTGCTCGGAGACCCGGGTGTAGGAAAAACTGCGATAGTCGAAGGCATAGCCCAAAGAATTGTTTCCGGCGATGTCCCAGAAAATCTAAAGAATAAATCCCTTTACGCCCTTGATATGGGTGCTTTGCTCGCAGGAGCACAATTCCGCGGGCAATTCGAAGAGAGGCTAAAGGCTGTCATCAAAGAAGTTACGGATTCAAATGGAGATATCCTGCTGTTTATTGATGAAATTCATACCCTCGTAGGGGCGGGCGGAGCCAGCGGCACTCTCGATGCTGCGAATATCTTGAAGCCGGCTCTGGCGCGTGGGGATTTGCGTTGCATCGGGGCAACTACTCTCGATGAATATCAGAAATATCTCGAAAAGGATGCTGCGCTGGAGCGTCGATTCCAAAAAGTAATGGTTAGCGAACCGAGCGTGGAAGATACTATTTCTATCCTTCGTGGATTAAAAGAAAAATATGAGATTCACCACGGTGTGCGCATCACTGATGGAGCGATTGTAGCAGCAGCTGAATTTTCCGACAGATACATTTCAGAGAGATTTCTCCCAGATAAAGCAATAGATCTAATCGACGAAGCAGCAAGCAAGATCCGCATTGAAATTGATTCTATGCCTGAAGAAATTGATAAAATTGAGCGGAAAATCCGCCAACTCGAAATCGAAAAACAAGCTCTATTAAGAGAAATAAGAGAGGAAATTGTATGATAGTATTGACGAAAATTGATGGCAGCGAAATATTACTTAATTCTGATGATATTGAATTTGTGGAGAAAAACCACGATACTACTATTAGCTTAAAAACAGGAAGAAAGATAATCGTGAAGCAAAATTTCGATGAAATTATCGAGAAGGTTGTCCAATTCCGCAAGTCGATTTGTAGTAATCAAATTGAAGTAAAGTAGACTTGCGGTGCTTCTAACCGGAATCCAACTGGAAATCCAATCTTTCCATTTTAAACATCAATGATAGGATAGTATCATCAAAAGCTCAATCATTATAGCATTGCTTTTAATAATAATTGCGAGCGCGGTAGCGGTTTCCCAAGATTCTGCTGCTGTTTCTAGTGATGTCGCTAATTCTTCATTAGCTAATTCTACAACAGATTATTATCAAACAGGATTTAGCAAAAATATTAATATCTTCAATTTCTATAACAAGCTAAATACATCTCTATCTTTCTCTGATTATAAATTTGATATTATCCATGCTTTCTCTTCTACCGTTCTGAAGCTAAATGAGATGAATATAAAAGATGAAGAGAAGCTGCTTTTTAATATTTCAAAACCCATTTGGAATAATACCACGATACATTTAGATAATTTAGCTACTTATTCTTCGGACAGTCGCCCGATTGGCAATAATGTGCTGTCTGATTATTATGTGTTGCCGGGAATTTCATACCAATTACCAGACTTCCTCTTATTCAAGGGCAACGTCGGATATAATTTCAACAAGCGGACAGATGTTAGCATGCAGGGAATGGCATATTCTACTGAATTATCTATCCTGGATTTACCAATTGTTAGCGATCTTGCTTATCATAGTTCTTCGCAGTATCGCCGAACAAATTATACTAACTCTCGCTTTTATCAATTATTTGTTACGGATAACTCTCTCGAGAGCATAATAGATTCAAACAATAGATTTAGCCTGCAGCTCAATTATAATGGCATTACCCAAGATTATATTAACTTTACGACGCAAACCAGCTCATTTTACTTATTTGAGCAAAATAATGTGCGTAATTTAGAGACCAAGACGGATATTAAGTATTCTCCGATTTCGGCGATTTTAATTTCTGGACGTATCCTTTATGGCAATAGCAATCGCAATCGCGAATATAACGCAGCCAATCCATTAATAAAGAACTCATTTTACCGCAGAAATTCTGAATCCGAACGCATTCAGTTGGAGCTAAATTCTGCCTTCAATATCAATCGCTTGAATGCCTTCCTTAGCACTGATTATGAAAGCAATAAAGAGGTCTTTAATCCCGTAGTGCTTAACGATAGTCTGCCCAAGAGCGAAGTAGTTAATTATACGAGTATTCAGAGGTTTAACGATTTCTCATCGTCTAAGTTCAGATTGAATTTTGCTGGTCTTTTACAACTGCGGCGCGCCGATAGCCTCTTCGTGAATTTGACTGCTTCAATTTTCCGCTATGATACTCCATTCGAGGGGAATAATGATGATTATGATGAGTCATATTCTGCCTTATATTCTTCGTATAATTGCTATTTGGATAAAGATAATAATTTCAAGGTAGTCTTCGAGCTGAAAAATCGCCACAATGCCTTCCTGAAAGCAGAAAAGAGCGCGCAAAGCAATTCGCTTAAAACCATACGCTTAGCATCTTTAATGCATTTCGCAAGCGATGGGGTTTATCAAATAAACCCTGCTATTGATATAATGGCAAATTATAATGTGTATGATTTCCATTTGCAGGGGCAAACTCAAAACACTTATAGCTTTCGGCAAATCTCCTATTTAGATTCTGCCATTATAAACATAGATAAAAATAATTTGCTGAACGTCAATATCCTCTTGAGATATAGCGAGAGGGGATTCTTGAATTGGGATGAATTTAGCGAAATGCCTCTGAAATCAAATTTAGAGCAATTATATCGCCTGATGATATATAATAATTACGAGAAATATTCGTTTGGTATAGGCGTCGGATTTTATACTTTTTATTTGAATGACTTAATTAAAAATCAATCCGACCAAAGGTCTTACATACTTAGCCCAGAATCATATATAAAATATAGTATTTCCGAGAATAGTAATATTATTTTCAGTGGGAAATATGATTTTCAAAACATTAATGGGGGCATAAGGCAATACGTCAATGCGTCCCTAAAATGCGAACTCTATTTATAAATCAAATAAATAAACGGAAAATACGTGATAATTAATTGAACTTTATTGTGGTATTATAAATGAAACAAGCAATATTTCAGGAACTTCTTACTTTGCCAAGCGAGCAAAAGTCCGTCAAATTGATAGAACCTATTATCGACAAGCTGCGCGCTGCTGTAGATTTGCATATTGATCTATATTATGATCTGATAATCACATGCACCGAAGCAGTCAATAATGCTATTATTCACGGGAACAAATGCGACTTGGGAAAAAAAGTAAACTTCGAGCTGTGCGCAAACCATGACTTGATAGAAGTAACCGTCCGAGACGAAGGCAATGGATTCGATCCGGATTCTGTTTCTAATCCACTCGAGGCAGAGAATTTATTCAAAAGCTCCGGAAGAGGTATTTTTATCATTAAAGAACTATCCAATAGAACCAATATCATTACTACGCCAAACGGCACCACCGTCTGCTTTACATTCGAGATAGAATAAGCTACTCCAGCATTCTCCATCCCTTATTTGTATAATATTTTTTCACCCGAACTAAAAGTTTTTCAAATATTTAATCATTTGTTTAAAATATATGATTTATTCATTCGTTTTACCTATCTGAATATTATTTATAGTTTCATAGAGTAGAATTAATGGACTTAACAACAGAAGAAAAAATCAAAGAAGCAGCTCGGAAAATCTTTACAGAGAAGGGGTATTCTGGCGCGCGCACTCGCGACATCGCCGAGGAAGCCGGCATCAACCTCGCCCTGCTTAATTATTATTTCCGTAGCAAAGAGAAGCTATTCAAAATAATTATTTATGAGCAGATCGATGAGCTATTTGGCTTGATAATACCAATAATCAAAGACAGGACTACGGATATTCAAAGCAAAATAGATTTGATTATCGAATCATATTTCAATTTGCTGTCGAATAATCCAGACCTACCGCTTTTCGTTTTGAGCGAGCTAAAGAATGAACCAGAGAACTCCAAATTCAAAGATAAGCTGTCATCAATATTGAACGACCCAACTATTGTTGAAATCTTGGGACAGATCAATCCTAATATCAGCCCATATCATTTATTAATGAATTTGATTGGACTAATAATATTCCCATTTATTAGCAAACCAATTTTTGAAACCACAGGGATATTGAATGCTGATAATTATAAAGAGCTAATTGAAACACAGAAAAAGATTGTGCCGCAAATGCTGCAAGCGCTATTCAAAATCGAGATATAAATAACAATAATATTAAAAGAAATAATATTGAAAAAAATAATAGTAAAAGAAAGAATAATAAAAGGAAAATAAAATATGCGAAAACAAATGATATTTAGAAAAATTATTCTCTCGGCAATCCTACCAATATTCTTGGTGGCTTGCGGAAAGAATGAAAAAACTTATGATGCCTCAGGTAGCTTCGAAGCAGTAGAAACGATTATTTCCTCTGAAGTGGGCGGCAGATTGATACAATTTACACTTGAGGAGGGGCAGGAGCTGAAAGCCGGCGAAGTCCTTGGCTATATTGATAGCACAGACCTTACTTTAAGGAAGCAGCAAATCATTGCCCAAACCTCTGCCGTGCTAAGTCGCAAGCCAGATATAGCAAAGCAAGTAGCGGCACTTGAGGAGCAAATAGCCTATCTGGAACGAGAAAAGGGCAGAATCCAGCGTTTGGTCTCGGCAGAAGCCGCAACCAAGAAGCAGTTGGACGATATAAACAACCAAATAGAAATCAACAAAAAGCAACTAAACGCCACGCTTTCATCATTAGAGATAAACACTAATACAATTTCTAAGGAAACTGCTCCCCTGCAAATGCAAGTGAAGCAGCTCAATAATCAGCTTAGCAAATATTCGATAATTAATCCAATGAATGGAACTGTATTGGTCAAATATTCCGAAACGAATGAAATAATCGCCCCGGGGAGACCGCTTTATAAAATCGCTGACTTAACAAATATGCAATTAAAAGCATACGTTTCGGCAAATCAGTTGGGGCAAATTAAAATCGGGCAAACGGTTAGCGTCCGAATAGATAATGGAAAAGATAACTACAAGGAATATGAAGGTCTTATCGAGAGAATCGCAAGCAAAGCAGAATTTACTCCTAAAACAATCCAGACGAAGGAAGAAAGACAAAACTTAGTCTACGCGATAAAAATCAAAGTAAAAAATGATGGCTTCCTGAAAATCGGAATGTATGGCGAAGCAATATTTAAATAATAAAATGAGCATAATTGAAATAAAACAGCTTACGAAAACCTATGAAAAAGGGAAGGTAATCGCGCTCGATAACATCAGCTTAAATATCGAGAAGGGCGAGTTATATGGATTGATTGGTCCAGATGGCGCCGGCAAAACAACTGTTTTCAGATTATTGACTACATTGCTCGTCCCCGATTCAGGCACAGCGGAGGTTCTCGGCTTCGATATCGTTCGCAATTACAAAGAAATCCGCCGTTCTGTCGGCTATATGCCGGGGAAGTTCGCGCTTTATCAAGATTTAACGATACAAGAGAATTTGGAGTTTTTTGCTACTTTATTCGGCACAACAATCCAAGAGAATTATCACTTAATTCGCGATATTTACGAGCAGATTGAGCCATTTAAAGATAGGCGAGCAGGCAAACTCTCGGGCGGAATGAAGCAGAAGCTCGCGCTTTGTTGCGCGCTGATTCATAAGCCGGAAGTTCTATTTTTAGACGAGCCAACAACAGGAATAGATCCAGTCTCGCGCATTGAATTATGGGAAATGCTAAGGAAGCTACAAAGCGAAGGGATAACAATCCTCGCATCCACACCCTATATGGATGAAGCCAATCGTTGCGATAAAATCGCACTAATTCAAAATGGAAAAATACTAAAAATCGATACACCTGCGGGGATAGTCCAATCATACGATAAAACGCTATACGCCGTGAAAGCAGACCAAAACTATCAATTATTGAAGGCATTAGAAGCATATCCCGATGCGATTAACAGCTATGCTTTCGGGGAATATGCTCACCTCGTAATGAACGCTGAAGAAAGTGATTTGGCTCAATATCTACAAGATAAGGGCTTTACAAATATAGAGATAAATAAAATCGATGCCACGATAGAAGATTCTTTTATTGAAGAAACGAGAATGACAGATCAAACGATAGAAGCGAGATAAGGAACATTATGAAAAATAGAGAGATAAATAGCCCTAACGTAAAAGGAACAAGCGTTATTTACGCAGAGAATCTTACCAAGAGATTTGGTCATTTCGTTGCTGTAGATAATATTTCATTCCAAGTAGAGCAAGGAGAAATTTTCGGATTTCTCGGAGCAAATGGCGCAGGCAAAACAACCGCAATGAGAATGCTATGCGGTTTATCCAAACCAAGCGATGGCATCGCAAAAGTAGCTGGCTTCGACGTTTATAAGCAACAAGAGAAAATCAAGCAAAATATCGGATATATGAGCCAAAAGTTCTCTCTTTATGAGGACTTAAGCGTCGTTGAGAATATTAAATTCTATGCTGGAATCTACGGAGTAAAATCCAAAGACATAAAAATTAGAACCCAAGCCCTTTTAGAAAGATTGAACTTAGAAAATGGGGCAAATAAGCTCGTGGGCTCGCTTCCTCTCGGTTGGAAGCAAAAACTGGCTTTCTCTGTTGCTATTTTCCACGAGCCCAAAATAGTGTTTTTAGATGAGCCAACAAGTGGCGTCGATCCGATTACTCGCCGGCAATTCTGGGATTTAATATATCAGGCGGCGAATAATGGGATTACGATTTTTGTTACTACGCATTACATGGACGAGGCAGAATATTGCGGAAGAATATCCCTGATGGTAGATGGGAAAATCGCTGCGATGGGAACACCACAAGAGCTAAAAACTCAACACAATGCAAGCAATATGGGCGAAGTATTTTATGATTTGGCACGTGGCGCAAAGAGAAGTGAATAGTCCTCAATGAATTAATATGATAGATAATTCAAAAAATATGAATAATAATAAAAATACAAGAGATAAAGACAATAGAAGACCCAACAGGCTAATGGTATTGCGGCAATTCTGGGCATTTATTAAAAAGGAGTTTTTCCACGTGTTCCGTGATAGAAAAACCCTGCTGATAATGTTTGCGCTTCCGGCAGTTCAGATTTTGCTCTTCGGGTTCGCTCTAACAAATGAGTTAAAAAATGCTGATTTAATGCTTGTTAATTCAAATTCAAGCCCAGCTTCGCTATCTATTTCCAATAAAATTGCTAATAGCGCATTTTTCACATTAGTTAGCTCCGAAGCAACTACAAAGAACGTAGAAACTTACTTCAAAACTGGAAAGTGCCGAGTAGCTGTAGTATTTCCTGATAACTTCGGGAGCGAAAGCTCAGACAACCCCCAGGTTCAAATAATAGTTGATGGCACTGACCCAAATACCGCCAAGACAATCGTTAATTATCTAAATGCAATTATGGGAGAATATCAACTAAGCAACGACAAAGCGCAAATAAATATCCCTCTGAAAATTGACGTGGAGACGACGATGCTTTACAACCCATCGCTAAAAGGCTCGATGATGTTTATCCCCGGAGTAATAGCAATGGTGATGATGATCATCTCTACCACATTAACAGCTGTTTCAGTTGTTAGGGAGAAGGAATTTGGCTCATTCGAAGTGCTTTTGGTCTCGCCTTTGAAGCCGATTTTAGTCTTGATTTCCAAAGCCTTGCCTTATCTTGTATTATCCGTCTTTAATCTAATATTAATATTAGTGATGAGCAGATATATATTTGAAGTGCCAATCCGCGGGGATATCTTCCTTCTATTCGGAGAGAGTATGCTCTTTATTCTCACATGCTTAGCGATAGGCTTGGTGTTTTCGAATATAACTGAATCCCAAGCAGTAGCAATGCTATTATCAATGATGGGCATGCTTTTGCCAATGTTGCTATTTACAGGAGTGATCTTCCCTTTGGATAATATGCCGCAATTCTATCAATGGATTTCCTACATCATCCCTGCCCGCTGGTATTACACAATAGCCAAGGACATCATGCTGAAAGGTTCGGGTATTGTCTCACTCTGGCACGAAACATTAGTCCTCGTAGGTATGACAATATTTCTAACGAGCGTGAGCATGCTAAAATTTAAGAAAAGACTTGAATAATGTTTATATAATGTTTGATAATACATTTTAATAAAAAACTATACCTTTGAAATAATATAAACGACAAATAATGAGAAAAATAATATATTTACTCGAGAAGGAATTTAAGCAAATTCTGCGCGACAAGATGATGATTGCGATTATTTTGGGAGTGCCGATATTACAATTATTGATTTTGCCGTGGGCAGTTGATTTAGATGTGCGGCACGTTTCCTTATCCATTGTGGATTTGGATAAAAGCACATATTCGCGCGAGCTAACATCAAAATTCACAGCAGCGGAAAGTTTTGTGCTGTATAGTTCAACTGAATCATATAAATCCGCAATGAAAGACCTCGAGGCAGATAAAGCCGATATAATTCTGACAATTCCAGCGAATTTTGAGAGGGATTTAATGCGCGAGAATCATAATCAGCTCGGAGTAACTACGAATGCAATAAATGGAGTGAAGGCAGTGCTTGGCACATATTATCTTAATATGATTATCAATGATTTTCATCGAGATATTGTCCTTAAAAACCATCCTCAATTAGAGAAATCCATGCCGAATTTGCTTGATGTTCGCTCTACATTTTGGTTTAATCCAGAGGGGAATTATCGGCATTTTATGGTTCCTGCAATATTGGTTCTTCTCCTTACCGTGGTGGGCGCCTTCCTTACGGCATTAAATATAGTAAAGGAGAAGGAA
>CAZGXC010000048.1:0-16719 GCA_964529535.1 uncultured Hyphomicrobiales bacterium
GCCGTTTGCGGAAATGGCGACAAAATCGGAGGAATCAACGGTTATTATTGCCAAGGGCAAATATATGGTTATATCTCTGGTGATATTGGAGTTCAATTAAAGTTCTTCGGAAAAACAAAAAAATTCTCTCTTTGCTCAATAACTGCAGGAGCGATGCTCAAAGCTGGTTTGCCAAATCCTACATGGATGAAGGGAGCCGTCGGAGTAAAAGGCGAAATTCTCGGAGGATTGGTGAAATTCCATACAACAGCTAAATTCTCCATAGGAAATGAATGTAAGACATTATCCGATCCACTAAAGGATTTAATAGTTGTCGAATCAATATCTCCTGGTTCTGCAAGCCTAAGCGAGGCAAACTCAGTAAGCAAAAAGCCTTCGATATTTACCTCTCCAAAAATAGCTTGTAATGTTAGGATGAATCAAGATTTTGATCTTTACTCAGATGATGGAGAACAACAGGTCAAAAGAATTTATAAATTTGAATTTAAAGATATTACATACGCTGAGGCGAACAATCTTTCATCTAAGGTTACTATAAAAAACTTTATAGATCTATCTCAAAAGAATAACGAATTTGTATTGCGTTCAGCAGATATGCTAAAACCATTTACTAATTATATGGTCAAAGTTAGAGTGCAAATAAGAGAATGGAGGCAAGGATCTTATAAACTTCCTTGGGGCGAAAACAAAGAATATACAGATGCAGAAGCTACTCAGGAAAAAGTTGTTTATTTCAAGACGGGTGAAAAACCAGACGTAATTCACCCAGATAACATACGAGAGAGCTATCCAATGGAAAATCAATTTGAAACTTTTGTGAAAAATGGACAAAAAGGATATATAGTTTTGGAACATAGTCAAAAGTATTTATTTGATAACAGAGATAAATCATTAGGAAAAGAAGCATTATATGGGGAATATATAAAAAGAGCAATCCCTAATTCGAAGCCTGTAAAATTCCTATACGATTATATAAGTGCAAATCCATATAACTATATACAATTTGACATGAAAGATTTAGCTGCTTCTTCTATCTATGAATGTAAATTCTATGTAGTAAATAGTAAGCAAAAAGAAGCTGAATTTATAGTCAAAACAAAGGAAGAAGAAATAATAAACAGAGAGTATGTAGATAAGCCAATCGATCTACCTAAATTGCCTGGTGGAACATTTCAATCAAAAAGTAGCACTGGTGGCGTAGGTGGTAGTAATAGATTTAATAGCTTAACAACTAATAAAAATTTAACGAACAATTCTCCAGGAATAACATATTCAGGAAATTTAATAAAGAAATTTCAGTTTGATGAAGTAAGCTCTCTGACAAAAGTATCAGAAAAAGGGAAATATTATAGCAGCAACCAGGATGCTTCTGATAGTGATAAATCTAAATTATCCAAAGCGGAACAAGAACAAAAGGCAGCTCAAATAAATGCAAATATCAAAGGAATCTTCAAATATCATTTCCGCACTTCTCAATACAATAGTGTCGAAAACAAGATGAAAACAATTCAGCTATATTACGGAGATCTAATGGATAGATATTCTCAAGTTAAATGGACCAATCAAAAGAATACGACTGAAAAAGAAGGACAAGGGATAGGAAATTTATCGAATCCTTATCTAACTTCCTATTTCCCATATTGGACAACCAAAGAAGAAGTTTTTGGAGGAAAATCCTTTGAAGATGGTAGTAATGCCGAATATCAACCAGCGATGTTTCAGTATTATGCAAATGGAAAGAACACATATATGCATCCCTTTACTCGCTATGGATTAAGCCCAAGATATGAGAACTACACTCTTCATTTAGGCTATAGAAATATGAGCTTATCTCCTGCTATTTTTTCTGGGAAGACTTTTTATGGTGGGGAAGCAGAAATGAATTTTCAGAATTTTCGATTTTCTGCATTTTATGGAGAAATTGAAGAGGCTCAGAACTTCGATACCGTCAATAAATCTCGATACCCAAGATTTGCCAGAACAGCAATGGGCGGGAAGATGGGTTTCTCAGCGGGAGGTTTCTCATTAGATCTTACACTTCTCAAGGCGCAAGATGATAGCAATTCTATCTCAATATTTAATCCTGCTAAAAGCATTAATCCAGAAGATAATTTAGTGATGGGGCTAAACAGTAGCTTTTCATTCCTGTCATATTTTAATATTTCGACTGAATGGGCAGTTAGTGGATATACAAAGAATACTGCTGGAAATTTAATCGATCACGAATATGCTCGTAGATTCAGGAAAGTATTTAATGCTATGGAAAATAGCACCATAGGCTATTTAACAAATAATGTGTTGGGTTTCCAAATGAGTTCATTCGGATTGCAATTTAATTATAGATTAATATCCCCAGAGTATACCTCTCTTGGCGTGCCGAATATGGGAAATAACATGCAATCAATGGGGGCTAATACTAATTTCCAGTTATTTGAAAATGTATTATCTATTTCAGCATTTTACAACAACCAACAAGATAATATTTCGCAAAATCAAATAATGACTACTAACACTAATAGCTTCGGAATGGATTTCAATTCACAAATATCGGATCAATTCACGCTAGATGGAAGCTATAATGGATTATTTACAAATCAAAAGCCAGTTCAAGAACTAACACCCGAATTAGAAGAAGAATATCCATTATATTCTTTGACCAATAACTCCTTTAACTTGATTCCTTCATATTCGCTCGAAAATGGGGATCTAAATCATAGCTTTTCACTTCCGCTTGATTTATTCCTAAGTAATTCAGGGAGTAGCGCTGATGAAAATAACACAATTACTAATACTTATACTATTAGCCCATCTTACTCTCTATCGTTTAGTAAGTTGGACTTAAATACCGGGGTTTCTTATAGTTTTACAAGTTCAACGACAGATTCTATAACTGATTCTCGGCACGTGTTCAGCGCATTTGCTAACAAGGCATTTCTTGAGAAAAAAGAATTATCCCTCAGCACGTCCTTAAGTTACGGAATGGACAATAGAACCATAGAGAGTATTTCATACATTAATTTATCAGGAAGTGTATCATACAGACTATTTGAGCAACACAATTTCGCTCTGACTTTTAGCTATGCAACAGGATCATCAAGCGCATACTATAATTTCAGAACAGCACTTTCGTATAACTGGGGGATTCCTCCATTATCAAGTTGGGGCAAGAAAAAAGAAGATAAAGCAAAACAGTAATATTACGTTGAAATAAATGTTTATCAAAGAGAAGTAATATCGATAATAATAAATCAAGGAATAAAAAAATGATGAGAAGATTAAGCATTTTTGTAGTGCTGATAATCATGTGCATACCGTTTTACCTAAATGCACAACAATATCCACTACAAGTAGTCGTAACTCCTGATAAAAATTTCACCCCATATTTGGGAGAATTTAAGGAGAATCCAGGGAAGTATCTGTCCCTGAGAGTAAATGCTGTGGGCTCTGGGAACGTCAAGAGAAATATATTTTTCGTCTTGCGAATGCAACAGATCAGTCCTTCAACAAATGTGCATATTAATTCAAATATTGAGAGGAAGCCAATTCAGCCAATAGAAATAGCTGCAACGGGCTCTACTCCAATTAGCGTAGAGCAAATGCAAACGAATTTTGGCACACATACTTATACAGATTTCGATTATGGCGGAATTCTCATCGATAATCTTAATGATATTTCCAAGGCATTGAAATTGCCCGAAGGTATGTATAAACTCTGTTTCATTGCTTATGATTATGATGTGCCACTCGGAGAAGCTCCGAAAGTACTCTCAGATCCAAATACGAGTTGCGCTACAATCAAGGTTTGCTATGCAGCCACTCAACCACAATGGATAACGCCAGTCTATACGATGCCTGGTTCTTCAGGGCGTGATAATGAAAAAGAAATGGAATTGCAGAGGTTTATCAATTTTTCTTGGCAGCGACCAAGCAATACTTGTGGTGTTAATATGAAATTGCTCACTTATGATTTAAAGATAGTCAAAATTGAAAATGAGCAGACAGAAGATGATGCAATTAAGAACAATCCAACAGTTTTTCAGGAATCAAACTTGAGGACAACTAATTATCGTTTGGATACGATGGTTAATCAAGGAAAATTCAACAAGGGTAGTGCTTACGTGGCGCAAGTTACGGCAAAAATCCCTGATGGTTCAATAGAAATTGCCAATGAAGGTAAAAGCCCAACAATAGTTATGTATTTTACTCCTGATCCAGACAAAGATAAGGATAAAGACAAAGACAAAGATAAAGATAAGGATAAAGACAAAGAGAAAGACAAGGAAGATAAAAAAGAAACAGAAGTCCTAAAAATATTGGCTTCTAATATCGATTGCGGAGTAGAGTTACCGGAAAACAAAACACCAATCGAAAGCTTATCACCAGGAGACGAAGTCTCCATGGGAAAATTCACTTTAAAGATTAACAAAATTGAGACAATTAGTGCAAACCTTTTTAAAGGAGAGGGTGTTGTCATCAAGCAAATTGTTGAAGATTACCAATATTTCAACTGGGTGAATGTAATTGTCAATTTCGATAGCTTGTCCGTTAATACTGATAAGCAAGTAGTATCAGGTTGGGCAGAGGCACAGTATAGTGCAGATGTGAACAAAGAGGTTGAAAACTTTTGCAAATCATTCGGAGAATTAAAGAATGACTCTTCTAACCAAAGGACAAAACATGGCATTATGAAACTATTAGATGGAGCAAAAAACTATATCTTTCAGATGTCTGGCTTAAAAGCTCAAAAAATGCCGATTACAACAAAATATACGACAGGAAACTATAGTTTTGATTTCACCATCACAGATATGAAGTTTTCACCAAAAGGGTCAATGTTCTCTCTCATTTACTTGATGAATATACCTCAGGTGGATGATATGCTTATTCCATTTGGGATCTATAATGTTTGTATGGATGGGAATCCTTTCCAAAATGGTACTTTGGCATTGCTTTGGGATGTTGTGATTCCTGTCGGTTCGACAAAGTTAACACTCAAGGGTGGGCAGAATAATACTTATGTAGCTTGGAAAAAAGATGGATTCGAAGGTGTGCAAATAGATGCGGAATTGCTTATTCCTATCGAGAAGACAAATTTAGTTCATGCTGATGATGAAACAAAACCAGTAAAGGCAAGTTTGCGGACTTTAGTTAAAGATTGGAATAATTGGACAGCTGGAGTTTCTATTGAGAGATTTAGGTCGCTTGATGCTCCAGATTTTGTTTTTGGGGTCGAATCTGCTGAATTTGATTATTCTGAAACAAATAACCCTCCCGGATACGATGAGGCGGTTAAAGAAATCAAAATATTAGATAATTCTTTTAAACCTATGCCGAGCTTCAAGGGCTTATTTATTAAGAAGGCGTCTTTGGAACTGCCTAATTATATTACTGGCAGCAAATCCGAAAAACCAGTTTCCTTTTCAGTCGAAAATCTATTATTAGATGATGGTATTAGTGCTGCAATCAAAGTGAATGATATTTTAGATGTTGAGACCGGAGTCTTCGGTGGTTGGCAATTCTCAATCGATGAATTAATATTGTTGTTTGTGAAAAGCAGTTACAGAGACGGAAGTTTGAGCGGCAAAATCAAAATCCCTCTCAATTATAATAAAGACAAAAATGAAGATGGACCACCTATGACATACTCTTGTGCATTAACAAAACCTAAAAATAAAGGAATGGAATATTCATTGCTAATTGTACCGTCCATAAACTATACATTTTTGGATTGTTTTACAGCAAGATTAAACCAAAGCTCAAAGATAGAATTAAGATCTTTTGAAAATGACAAAAAAGAACGAGAAACAATAGTCAAGGCAAATTTCTGTGGCTCACTTGATGTGAAATATAATTCCATTGACTTAGAGTTTATTTCATTCGCAGATATGATAATATCAAATAGAGACAAAAACAATAATCCAGATTTCTATTTTGATCTTGGAAAATGGGGTGTCGGCGGTATATGTTTTGATCATACATCGTTTGATGAAAAGCCAAAAGACGATAAAGATAAGGGAAAAGATCCTAAAAAATCTAATGATAAAAAAGATTCCAAAGAAGAGAATAAACCAGAAGAAATCAAAGTAAAAGGGATAGTTAAAGAGGGCACAGATCAGGCGCAATTTAAGATTGAAGGGTTTTCCTTGTATTTCGATCCGCCAGCTTTTGATTTTGAAAATGTTGGTTCATTTACGCAAAAAGAGATAAAAAACTGGATGATTTCAAAAAAGACGAGCGAACAATTAGTAAAAGCACAAGAAGAAAGACCAGGCGATTTATTTACCAAAAGACTTAAATTAAAACTTCCAATATACATCAATGTCGGCGAAGGAGATAATAAGATGGTTCAAGTAAGCGGTGAACCAGAATTGGGAGTGAGTATCGCTTTTGATAAAAAGTTCAGAGTTGCGCCCGCAGCTTATAATTGGGGCTTTGACATGAAGAAGTTTGGTATCGCAGGAGATTTTGGTCCTGTGCATTTAAGAGGAGAATTGCAAATTTATAAAGAAGATCCAACTTTTGGGAATGGTTTTAGGGGTGCAGTGGCTTGTAAATTACCAATGAATTTATTTGCCAAAGCTACAGTTCAAGTGGGGAATATTAAGAAGGATAAGGATCGACTAAATTATTTTTATGTTGACGGAGCATTTAATTTGGGCGACATAGCTGGAATTCCGATTGCGCCTCCATTGGCGATTACGGGATTTGGGATCGCTGTTTGGAAAAACATGAAAGTGACTAATCCAGATCATAAACAAAAAGCTGAAGTAAGGACAACTTATGATAAAGAAAAAGATAAGTATCTGCTTGATACGGAAGCACCTGTTCCACCTAATTTAGACTTTTCTTCAGAACCCGGCACAGGAATTACAGGATACAAATTTGTCCCTGTAGATGAAGGCTCATCGTTTGGATTAAAAGGAGAAATTTACTTAGCATTACAAGGTGGCTCCAAAGTCCTTAATGGTATGTTTGGAATTGGTGCTACTACTAAAAATAGCAAGTTCGAATCAATCTTCCTGGATGGATATGTGAATGCAATCGGAGATGGGAAGGACGATCACTTAATAAGAGCAGATGCAATGGCAACCACCTATTAATACTTGCGGTATCAATAGGTCATCGATGACATATAGTTTGAAGGTGGTTCAATTGGAGGATTCACAAACTCCAGAAGATGCTATCGAAAAAAATTCTGCTAAGTTAGAGATTAATAATATAAATACAAATGTTTATCGTATTGATACTATGCTATACCAAGGTGTTTTTCAAAGAGGTAACACCTATGTCGCTCAAGTTAAGGCTAATTCACCAAGTTCAGAATTTTCTATAGAAAATGATGGCAAAACTCCAACAATAGTAATAAGCTTTAGCAAGGATACAATTCCAGAGAAAAAAAAGGATGATGAAAACAATCTAAAGTTTTTTGCATCAGAATTTGATTGTGGTGTGGAGTTGCCGTCAAATTTGACACCAATTGATACCTTGTATATTGGAGATGAGGTCTCAATTGGAAAATTCAGATTAAAAATAACCCAAATGTCTAGGAATGCGGAGACAAAGCTATATAATGGCGAAGGAATTGTTATTAAACCAATAGTAGGCGATTTCCAGTATTTTAACTGGGTTAATGTAGTAGTCTCCTTCGATAGTTTATCGGTCAACTCTGATAAAGAAGTTGTTTCAGGTTTTGCAAAAGCTATGTTCGAAGATAACTTCGATATTAAATTAGTAAGATTTTGTACTTCATTTGGTGAGGCACCTCCTGACTCATTAAAAGAAAGCAAAGCTAAAAGTTTAAAAAGCAAAGAAGCAACAGAAAAGACAATTGTGGATTATGTGCAAAATCAAGAAACCATAAAAGCTGTATTGAGCAAATTCACTGGTGAAACCAAGCTGACCTTCCAAATGTTCGGAGTTACTGCTCAAAAGATGCCTTTGAGATTGCAATACAATATTAGCGGTTATAATATTGATGTAGCTGTTAGCGATATGAAATTTACACCGAAAGGTTCTACATTTTCTCTTCTCTACTTAATGAAAGTGCCAGAGGTAGATCAAGTAATTCCATTTGGCTTATATAATATTTGTATGGATGGAAATCCTTTCCAAAATGGGAATTTCTGTCTATTACAAGATGTCGAGATTCCATTAGGAAAGAGCAATATCAAATTGTTATTGAAGGGTGGGAAAGACAAAACTTATGTAGAATGGTCAAACAAGGAGTTTCGTGGAGTGCATTTAGCAGCTGATTTAATAATTCCTAAGGAAGCCAATATCATTAATGCTGTAGATACTTCGCAACCTGTGAAATCATCATTTACTGCCTCTATTATCAATTGGAATGATTGGATAGCTGAGATAACTGTTGAAAAGTTCAGATCAGCCCACGTTCCAGACTTTGTATTCGAAGTCAAAAAAGCGGTATTTGACCATTCTCAGTATAAGAATCCTCCAGAACTCGAAACTGCTATAAATCAGATTGCAGAAGAGGACCCAAGCTATAAAAGATCCGGTGATAATTTCACGGGTTTATTTATTCAAGAAGCAAATATGGAGCTTCCGAACTATATAACAGGAAAAAAAGCAGATAAACCAGTTACTCTATATGTTAAAAATTTATTATTCGAGGAAGAAGGATTTAGCGCAGCAATAGGTGTCAAAGATATATTGAAGTTGGAAACTGGAAATCTAGGAGGGTGGGAATTCTCGATAGATGATATAGGCTTACTATTTGTTCAGGGATCATTCCGCAAAGGTAGCATGAATGGTAAAATTAAAATCCCTCTGAATGAAAACGACTCATATATGACATATGAATGTGCTTTAGCCAAACCCCAAAATGAAGCAATGAAATTTATGTTCTCGATTAATCCAACAATTGATTATAGCTTTCTCAAATATTTCAATGCAAAATTAGATCCAAGCTCGAGAATTGAAATTAAGTCATTAGAAAACAAGAAAAAAGAAAGAGAAACAATCGTAAGCGCTTCTTTTAGTGGAAGTTTATCAGTAAAAACAGAAAAAACTACTTTGCCGATAGTCTCATTCAAAGAACTTTATCTCTCTAATAGAAATAGGAAGAATGAAGAGGATTTCACATTTGAAATGGGGAAATGGGCTATTGGTGGAATAGATGTTTTGGCAATTAAAGGAACTGAGAAAAAGGATAAAGACGAGCAAAGCAACAATAAAACAGAAACAAAAGATCCCGATGAATTTAAGTCACAAGGTCATATCGGCTCATTTCATTTTAGTGTCGATGGATTTAAGTTTGAAACTGGTGAGAAAAAAGTAATCAATCCTGCAATTCTGAAACCCAAACGTTCAGACGCATTAAGTTCTAAAATGTTAGCAAGACTTCATGAATCAAATAAAGAAAAAGATTCGAGTGTCTTTAGTAAACCAATGAAAATACACTTACCGATTAAAATTGCATTTGGTGGAACTGATGCAACAATGACTGGCGGTGGAGCTACACAGGATATGAATTTCGATCTCGCATATTCTTTCACTAAAGCCTCTGCTATGATTTATAATTGGGACTACAAATTAAGTGAAATTTCAATATTTGGGAAATTCGGACCGGTTAACATGAGGGGGCGTCTAAATATCTTCGATAAAGATGAAACCTTTGGAGATGGGTTTAGAGGAGCAGTATTCTGCGAATTCCCGATGAATTTAAAAGCTAAAGCTACAGTGCAGTTCGGTAACGTAGCGAATAAAGTCAAAAAAACCGACACAATCAATTATTTTTATGTTGATGCTGCGGTAATGTTAGGCGATGCCGCTGCACTTCCAATCGCTGGACCAATAGCCGTAAATGGTTTTGGAGTAGGCGTATGGAAAAACATGGTAGTAAAAAATGAAAACGCAAAAGCAAAAATTCCTGTGATAAAAGATTCAACAGGGAAATTTGAGTCTTTGGATAGTACTTCAATAGCTCAGTTAAACTTAAATAGATTAGGAGACAAAGGCCAAGGAGCCAGTGGATTTGAATATGTCCCGGTAAGCGATGGAAACTCATTCGGAATGAGGGGGGATTTATTTTTATGCGCAACTATTGCAGCCGGAGGTAGTAAATTAATAAATGGAAATGTAGGATTAACAACGAAATTTAGAAATAGCGCATTTGAATCCATCACCCTGAAAGGCGATATTCATGCAATTGGAGATGGTAATTCTTCACTTGTTAATGGAAATGCGGAAATTTCATATAATCACCCAGAAAGGCAATTCAAATTAGCAATTCAAGTAAGTGCTAATATGATGAAAAGCTCAATTAAAGAAACATCATCTAGCTCTGGCGAAGTGGATACAACTTCTAAAAAAACTAACATGTCAGTAAGCGTTCCATTCGAATTATGGGTAGATGCAAAAACAAAGACAAAATGGTTCATTGGTCTTGGAAAGCCATTGTATCACTACAAAGACAGCACCGTAACATTCGATTTTACTTTTAATGCTGGAAAAAAGAATAGTGGATTAAATCTAACTCTTGAATCTACTCTCCAGGGATATATTTGCGGAGGTAATTTTATCGATTACCCGATGCCGCCACTACCCGATGAGCTTTCTAAGTTTTTAAATATTTCATCTAGCCGAATAAGAAAAATAGAAGCTCCAGAAAAGGGATTTATGTTCGGAGCTCGCTATAGATTATTATTCGATTTCGAATTTGGTCCATTATATGCTCATCTGTTAAGTATTATTGGTTTTGATATAAAGATGGTTGACCTTTCTAATAACTTCTGTGGCGATGGAAGAGAAATCAGAGGCATTAAAGGCTATTATTGTACAGGGCAATTATTCGGATATTTAGAAGGCGATGTTGGTGTTCAATTAAAACTCTTTGGAAGTAAGAAAAGGTTCTCGCTTTGTTCAATCACAGCAGGAGCAGTGCTGCAAGGTGGCTTGCCAAATCCTTCTTGGTTTAAGGGTGTAGCGGGAGTAAAGGGTTCTATCCTCGATGGATTGATCAAATTTAATACGACTGCTCGCTTCTCAATCGGAACAGAATGTAAACAACTCTCTGACCCATTAAAAGATTTCGTAGTCGTTGAGTCAATATCTCCCGGAGAAAAAAGTATTAGTAATGCTAAGAGCATAAATCCTACTCCATCAGTATTTACATCTCCTAAAATTGCTTGTAATATTAAATTAAACCAAGATTTTACTTTATTTACTGATGATGGGACAGCCAGAAAGTATAAGTTTGCTTTTAAAGAAGTTACCTTCTGTGAAGTAAACAATCAAAAAAATCCACTAATAATAAAGAATATTGCAGATACATCAAAGAAAACAAATGAATTTGTATTGCGTCCAAATGGTATCCTAAAACCTTACACTACATATATGGTAAAAGTTCAAATAATGGCTCGGGAATGGAGAGATAACCAATACAGGTTGCCATGGGGTGATGGACAAGCATATTCAGAAAAAGAAGCTACCCAAGAGACAATAGTATATTTTACTACTGGAAATATGCCGGATGTAATCCATCCTGATAATATTCGCGAATGCTATCCGATGGAAAATCAATTTGAAACTTTTGTCAAAAATGGCAAAAAAGGATATATGGTTCTAGAAAACAATCAGCAAGATATTTTTGATAAAAGAGAAAAAAATATCGGCAAAGAAGCTCTGTATGGTGAATATATCAACAAAACTAATAAAAACCAAAAGCCAATTAAGTTCTATTATGATTATGTTATCCGTAATATTAATGGGACAAATAGGTATGTAATAGAGTTCGATATGAAAGATTTGGAATTATCATCTGTATATCAATGCAAATTCTACGTAGTCCAGCAAAAACAAGAGGATGCTCAATTTGTCGTAAAGACTAAGGAAGAAGAGATGAGAATAAGTGGTTCGGATGTAAAAACAAACCAGGGACTTAAATCTGATACTAAATTAACGGAGAAAGGGCAAAAAAACAGAGATAGTTTAAGTGCATCAGACAGAGATAAGTTCACGGTTTCTCTTAGTAACCAATCAAAAACTGCAGATCAAAAGAATGCAATCATAAAAGGTATTTTTGCCTACCACTTCAGGACTTCTCAATATAATAGTCTTGAAGACAAAATGAGCAGACTAAGAGTTGAAAGGAAAGGAAAGCCATTTTCGCTGAAAAATTCTCCGCTAAAGAACTATACAATATTTAGTAATTTAGAAACTGACCGTTTTACTGAAAATTATTCAATAAACTGGACAAACCACAAGCGTTCTGGTGGTAAAGGAGTAGAAGATATACAATTGCCATTACTATATGTTTATTATCCGGAATATACCACAATAGAGGAGGTGTATGGTGGCAAAAGTATAAATGGATCTAATGCCATTGACCTTCCTTCAATGTTCCAATATGAAGCGGAACTGCAGTACAATCCAAGTTCAAGTAATATTGAATTCCTGTGGGAAACTACCTGTAAAGATTTTTTAAATACAGTAAAACCCGGATGCGATGAGTTCGATCTTCCATATACTAGAACTCAAAACTTATCTCTGAATACATTTAGAAATTCTAATAATAATTTAAGTAATTGGTATTATAAAATATTATCTGCCAAAAAAGATGATTTTGAAGGGCGATTAACAACGGACGAGATATCTAACGGAATAGTGAAAAGACGAGCCGTGAACGACAATGCAATGATCTTTTTATATACGCACATTTCATGCGTGGCATATCATTTACAATATGCTGCATGTTTGGCGGACGATTTAATGGATAAGGGGTTTGTGGGCAAGAAAATTCCTAAGGGTTTCACTAAGGTTTCTGACAATTTAGAAGCTGGAGACAAGAAGAGTACATTATCTTCTAAGATACCAGGCTCAGAGGGTTGTAGTTTGTATTATTCATATTTTGATAATACTACGGACAATAGGATTAAAACAGCGCTTATAAATCATGTTAATTATTATAAAAGTTCGAAACATGCTAACAATAGAAGTAATGTTGAGTGGCTTGATGATCTTTGGGATAGAGCATGGAAACAACGAAAAAAAGATAAGATGGTGTACTCTGAACTTAATGATTTGAGATTAGGATATCATAAAATATATATTACCTATAAGCGAGTAGGAGAAAGTTGGCTAAGAATTAAAACCGTTAATTTTGATAACTAAAATACTTTCAACCCCAATTCTCGGGCGGAAGAAATAAACACCGCCCGAGATATAACAACAGATGTTAAACTAAATATATAAAATAGAAATGAAAAGAATAATAATATTGTCAATGTTCGCCATGCTTATCGCAATAAGTGCTTTTGCACAAGGCAATGAGCAAAAGCCCAAAAAAGAAAAAAATAACTATCAGATAATGGTAACTTATAGAAACTATGGGGATTCAGTAGTAGTTCGTTGGGCGCCGAATGATCCCGCTCTTTGGTTGATTTGTAATAAATATGGCTATAAATTAGAGAGAGTGTATGAAGATGTAATTGGCAAAGACGAAGAAGGTTATGATATTTACAAAGAACGAGTAGAACCTGTGCGTAGCGAGATCTTCAAACCGCTTTCCCAAGAGAAAATGATAGAGCGTTACAAAGACGAGAAGCATCCACAAGGTATGATCGCCACTCAGTTCCTATATGGTGAAGTAAACTTAACTGAGGGAGCAGATATGGACGGAGCTATCTCCCAGATACTTGCCCAAGATGAAGCCCAAAGGATGCGTTTCGCTTATACGCTTATGGCGGCAGATTTAGACCCAGATGTAGCAGATGCAATTGGTTTGCGGTATTCATTCAAGATAAAAGGGACAAAGGATTCGACCTTCGTAATTCGCATCACTCCTCTTGTTGATACTACTATTATGCAAGTCGATCCAGTTGCTATTTCAATTGATAGAGATAATATCAATACTCTTCAGCACACTCCGAGTGGTCTCTTCATAGAGCCGGGGGATAAGCACATTAAGTTACATTGGGCGCGCGGGGATAGATTTACAGCTTATTATATTGAGCGTTCTCTCGACGGGAAGACTTTCGTCCCTTTAAACAAAGCACCATATTTCACCTCGTCGGCAACAGAAGAAGATTTGCGTGGCAAAATGCCTCCCGATAATGCTAATGCAGATACAACAGTGATGCAAGCCGCTATTCCAATGCCTGTGGATACCTATCATGTTTTCTTAGATAGCGTAGAAAATGGAAAGAAATATTATTACAGAGTGTATGGCTATGATGCTTTCGGCGATAGATCTGATTATTCAGAGGTAATATCCGGGAGCGGAGAAGAAGAAAAACCATTAGATCCACCAAGCGATGTAAAAGCTGAAATATTAAGCCATGGTAAAATTAAAGTTTCTTGGGTTGAGCCAAAGGATAAAAAGAAATTGCAGGGGTATTTAGTAGCTCACTCACTAAGTTCGGGAGATGATAATCCAGAGAGGATTCACGATGAGATACTAAAACCAGGCACTACTCATATCATTCATGAAAACAATAAAGAAGGCACATACAATGTTTATTATGTCTATTCCATAGATGACAGAGGAAAGTTTATTCGCTCTAATGTAGCAGTAGCTTATATTAGTGATACAATTCCACCACTTCCACCAAGGGGAGTGAAAGTAGAATTTGATTCTAGTGGACTTTGCATGATTTCATGGGAGCCAAATATCGAGCCTGATGTAGTAGGATATAAAGTCTAATATAGGATGAACAAAAACCACATATATAGCCAGATTACAAACTTCCCAACGGAAGAACCATTCTTTCTTGATAAAGTAAATATTGATTTCTTAGATAGAGAAATATATTATGCTGTTATTGCAGTTGATAAGGCAGGCAATCACTCAGATTACTCTGAGTCCGCCACGGGGATAATTCCGGATATTCATCCGCCAATAACTCCATTGGTGAAATCTTTCTTTGCTGGTGCAAAGTAAAAGTAGCCACCGTAATTTGGGACAACCCCAATAAAATAATGGTCGAAACCTTCGAAGACAAATGTGGCTTTATACCCAAATATAGTAAGTTTATTCTTTATAAAATATCAGATTGATGAAGAGTTTAATATCTAATTCAATTCCCTAAGTGAATTTATATAATTTCAAATATTTTGCTTAGAATAACGCCTAATACTGATATTGTATAAACATTATTCAGGAATAAATATGAGAAAATTAATATTACTATTAAGCATTTCTATACTACTTATGCCAAGTATATCAGCAAGTGCTAAGAAATGGGAAGTTGGACCAAATAAAGCTATCAAAATACCAAGCCAAGTGGCAAGCCAAATTGCTGATGGCGATACAGTTGATATTGATGCTAGTGTTTATTCACAAGACGTCGCATATTGGGACAAGAAAAACCTTCTTATTCGTGGACTGGGTGGTAAAGTCCAGTTGAAAGCTGGTGGCAAAAGTTATGGACAGAAAGCAATTTGGGTCGTCGCTGGGGAAAATATCACGATTGAAAATATTGAATTTTCCGATTGCAAAGTGCCAGATAAAAACGGTGCTGGTATTCGCTTCGAGGGGAAACGCCTCACACTACGGAATTGCTATTTCCATCATAACGAAATGGGAGTCCTCACTTTCAACACAAAACCAAGTAGCATCATAGTGGAAAGCTGTGAATTTGCCAATAATGGCTATGGAGATGGATATTCTCATAATATTTACGTTGGGAATATCGATACGCTTATTTTTAGATATTCATATTCCCATGGCGCAAAGATTGGGCATGAAGTCAAAAGCAGAGCAAACGTCAACATCATCGAATACAATAGAATCACAAATGAAAATGGTAACGCAAGCCGCAATATCGACCTCCCAAACGGCGGGATTGCGTATATTATGGGGAATATCATCGAGCAAAGCGAGAGCGCAGAAAATAGCAATATCTTCGGTTTCGGCTTAGAAGGATTAAAAAACAATGCCCCACATCAAGTTTACTTAGTCAACAATACTATTGTAAATAATAAGAATAGAGGCTCTTTTATTGATATAAACAATGAAGTGGAGTTTATAAAATCCTATAATAATATTTTCGCAGGTGCTGGCTCAATCTTTTTACGACAACCCAAGACGATTGACAGCGCTGGGAACCTTAGAACTACTGATATTGCGAGCATAAAATTCAAAAATCCGAATGAATATGATTATCGCATTGATGAGAAATTTTCGCTCGTTTATAACAAGGGCGTGAAGCTATCCGATCCACTATTGATACCCCAAAAGCAGTATAGTCATCCTCTGTCTTACGAAAGCAGATGCCTTGATAACGCTATTGATATTGGAGCGTATGAATATTGCGGAAGCTCCGTAGAAGAGATAGACAATACTAACCAATACATCAAATATAATATTAATGGAAACACCCTGCGCATTCTAACATCAGAAGATATTGATGATTTTAGCAGTGTTTCTGTTTATAACTATATGGGAGAAAAAGTATTCGAGAGAAATATGATCAATATTAATACTTTTGATATTGACATATCAGCTTATCCAAGTGGTTTATATTTCATTGTATTACAAAACAATATAGAAACATTATTTGATAAATTTTATAAGTAATCAAGGTGAAACACATGAAGATTAAAACTATCATTAAAGCGATAATATTATACTCGCTTATTGCAATTATTAACCCAATATCAAGCATAGCCCAGCCCTCACTGAAAGGAACTTGGTGTGATGGAAACGACTTTGTCACTTTTCAGAAAAAGACCGGAAAAAGAACCATGCTTGTAGGGGGG
>CAZGXC010000049.1:0-4434 GCA_964529535.1 uncultured Hyphomicrobiales bacterium
CTTGCCACCAAAGGCTTCAACGATAGTAGTAGAAAATGGTAGTTGGATTACCATAAATGGGACTAACATTGATTGCTTGTAATCCTTATCATCAGTTATCCTTATCCCTTCATATACGTATACATGATTGTGTTGATAGTAATTGATATTATCGTAAGCACTGCGATCGTAAGCACTAGCATCTTTTTTAAGTTTTGCAAACAGATTATATTCTGCCCCGGAAAACGCTTGTATGTAAGCCATTTTAGTATTAATGTCTTTGAATAACGATTTATGGAAATGATAAGTAAATATTTTTTTAAGTATTAAATTTTTTATTTCCTTAGTTTTGTCAAGTCTGGCTTGTTCTTTAATAGCAATACCAGATGAATCACTATAATTTTCTAAGGTTTTTATCTTATCTGAATTTCTTGACCGCAATTCAGTCCTTGCGCTTGCTTGAATATTTAAGTGTATATCTTTATTAAATTGCCCAGAACCTGCGGTATCCCTGCCTACTCCAGTTCTATGCCATTCTACTATATGGCCAGTAGAGAAGTTACTCAAAAGCTCATTCGCAGGTATCGTTGAATAAGTTGCTCCACTTGGAGCAGAATTTGCTGGTGGCGCTTGCCCCATCATAGGTTTCATATTATTGCCTGCGCCTCCTGCTCCGGGCATATTGGCATTTTTATTGCCAAATGCTCCAGCTATTTCCTTTATGCTACTTATTTCATTTGTTAGGAGAGTGATTGCTGCTCCTTTGTTAATATTTGAAAGGGTAGGATCGACTGGGTTTATTCTGCTATCCACGTTTTTGCTTTGCCACTGTTTTATTGGGTTGCCTGATTGTAAGCCTCTGCCAAATTTAGCATCCATAGCATCTCGCACATTCCTGAGATCAGGCTCTCTATATTCCGAGACAAGAGCTGGTGTTCTGAACGTAGCATCAAAAGTTCCTACCGGAGAGAAAATCACTAATGATGTATCTTCTTTTTTTAAAAGATGCTTCCCGTTGTGCCAAAGCATTCGGATCTTTTTCAGCTATATAAAAATTAAGTTCGTATATACAATCTTCTATTAATCCTTCGGGGAAAGAGAAGCTAATTCCAGGGAAGGTATTATCGTCTTCATAATACAGAGCATCATGGTATCTATAAGCGAAGTAAATTGGCTTATTTGAATTATTTTGGCCTAATCTTACTAATTCTCCAATCATTCCTCCATAGAGGACTGTATTGTCTATATTATCAAATAGGTACTTTTGGTTATCTTGTTGAACAAGATAACCCATTTGTCCTGGATTAACAAAAGCTTCATATTGCTTATCCAGCGGGAATGCACATTTAATATTCTCTCTGCTAATAGTATGTGGGAGATCACAAGTTCTAAAGAAAACAGTATCGCTGCGCATGCATTGAGCGTCGGAATATACGCCTTCTGTTCCGACAGGATTTCGATATGCATTATCTCTGTGTTCTTGAATACGCACCGTTACTATTGCCATATAAGTAGTATTCGTTTCGAGTCTATTTTTGCTCTTCATTTTATGCTCAAATCCTGTACTTTGAGGGAATACTGGTGATGCCGTCAAACTTATTGTTTGCTTGGTGGATAGATCAATAATTTTAGCTTCAACAAATGTAAATTGATAGGTTCGTGGAACTTTCTCTCCTTTAGAGTTTGTAGAGGACAGGTAAAATGCTCTGTTCATGTTTACGTTTGTAGCAATTTTAATTGCTGAAAATATATTAGCTCGACCGGGTTGCTTTTCTAATTCTTCATTGGTAATAATGTTATTTTTAGGTGTTATTTCCTCTATGGTTTTTACTCCCGGAGTAATTGACTCTACTATTATTAGCTCTTTTAGAGGGTCGTCATATATTTCGCAAGGTTTCCCGATTTGGAATCTCGCAGTAGTATTGAATTTGATTGCTCCACCCAAAAGCTCTGCCTCGACACCAAACACTCCCTTCATCCAAATTGGATTAGGCATTCCGGCGGCTATTACAGCACCTGCCCGAATATCGCAAAGACTAAACTTTTCCTCGAACCCGAATATTTTTATTTGTAATCCAATATCTCCGTGAAGATATCCGTAGACCTGTCCTATGCCATAGTAACCATTTAGTCCTTCTATTGTCGTTCCATCTCCGCATATAGCTCCCTGCAAATGCTGAATCGTAAGCTCGAGCCTGCTCTATTTCTCCATAAAATAAGGCAAGCTTGACATTGTCGAAATTGATCTCACTACCCAAGCCGTAATATGTCTTCCCAGAAAACACACTTGAGGATAAGTTCATACTTCTATAACCCAAATGAAGAGTGTAATTCTTGTATCTTGGGCTTAAGCCATAGCGCGTAAATGGATGCATATAGCTGCTTTTGCCATCTACATAAGTGAATGATAGCGGAACATCTATCCCTGCCAACTTCATGTGAAGACCAGCAGAAATAACTGAAGACCAAGGGCTTTGCTGGGAGTAGCTACCGCCATAGTCTGAAAAACTTAGACTCCCGCCGATATTGCCTCCAATATCGAAGAGATCTTGTTTTTGCATGTTCGTAAAATCCTGAGACAATAAATTTGAGACAGAACTGATGACCGCTATGAAGCAAAATGCATAAATA
Organism: uncultured Hyphomicrobiales bacterium; assembly: GCA_964529535.1. Taxonomy (GTDB): domain Bacteria; phylum Bacteroidota; class Ignavibacteria; order Kapaibacteriales; family UBA2268; genus CALLXS01. Next base: position 2,611 of record CAZGXC010000049.1, read on the forward strand.
CTCCCTGTTGCTTGATAAAAATATAAAATTTTCATAAGCGTATCTCTATGATTAATATATAATGTGCACTTTTATTCTCGCTTGCTTTCTGTCTTGATATGATCGCAGAATCTATATCACTTGAAAACCTGATAATATATAGTTACTACCATACATAGATGGTGTAACGAATTATTATGTTGTATATTGTATATATAATAATAAATATATGATTTTTTTCTTCTTTTCATAAAAAAGATTTTAAATACAGATAGCAACAATAAAGAGAGTAAGAAATAATATCATTTTCTACTCTCTATTTTTTTATTTTGTGTAGGAAATTGAGTATTTTTGTAGTTGCTGTGTTAAATAATATCGCATAGCCTTGAATTGACATTGAATAATAATTTAAACAGAAATATATACCATGAATATACTTGTATGCTTATCCAGAGTGCCAGATACGAGTTCTAAAATAGAAGTCGGGGCTACTCCAAGCGAAATAAATAAAGTAAATCTAAAATACGTAATCAATCCATACGACGAGTATGCCCTCGAAGAAGCCTTGTTAATCAGGGCAAAGTATGGTGGGAATATTATGGCGATTACAGCAGGAGATGAGCAATCCGTAGATGTCTTGCGCTCTGCTTATGCTCTAAGCGTTGATAAAGCCGTTTTAATCAAGGCAGATGCCCTTTCTAATGATTCAGACGCCATTGCCTCGGCTGTTGCGGATTTCGCTCGCACGCAGAGCTTTGACCTCATCCTTTGCGGTAGGCAGAGTATCGATTATGCTTCGGAGGCTTTGCCAATATTCTTATCCGAATATTTAAATGTACCTGTATTGACAAATGCTGGGAAAATTGAATTTAATGGCACTGAAGTAATCGTAGATAAAGAACTCGAAAATGGATCTATCCAAATGTCCACTCAATTACCTTGCATTATTTCCGTGCAGAAGGGGATTAATCAGCCCCGCTATCCTAAATTACCGGATATCATGAAAGCAAAATCAAAGGCGATTCAGGATTTCGCTCCGAATGCTAAGCAGCCAAAAACTAAAGCTGTGGCAATCGAAACACAACAAAAAGTCAGGAATAAAAAAGTAGTAGGCTCTTCGAAAGAGGAAATCATCGAAATCGTGAATTTACTAAAAAATGAAGCAAAAGTATTGTAAAGCAGAATAGATAAGAAAATGAAAAATATACTCACATATATAAATAATAAAGAAGCCAGCTTAAAGGCGTATAATAAAGAATTATTAAGCGCTTCGCAAAAGATTGCCCAAGGTCGCAATGCAAAGAATATCATCGCGGGATTCAACCTATCCGATGGCATTATCGCTGAAATTGGGAAATACGTAGCAGGCAAAATAATGAACATCAAAATAGACGAAGCATTAGTAATCGATTATACTTATGAAGCGCGAGTTTTTGATGAAATAATAAAAGAAAATCAAATCGCAATAGTGCTGATTTCATCTGAAAAGAAAGAAATCGCCCCACGCATAGCAAAAAGGATGAAAGCTCCATACATTGCCGATGTTGTAGATATTGCAATTGGACCAAATAATATACAGACCAAAAAATCGGTTTATTCTGGCAAAGCTGTGCAGGTAGATGAAATTTTAAGCGAAAATTCAGTCCTAAGTCTTCGCCCAAAAATGTTCGGAATAAAAGAAGATAATTATCAGACCGAAGCAGTTGAATATACTCCCGAAATAGAATATTTAGCGAAAGTAAAGGTAATCGGCAGAAGCGAGAGTAATAACAAAATGAGCCTGACCGAAGCCGATAAAATAGTATCGGCTGGCAGGGGATTGAAGGCTCCCGAAGATCATCAACT
>CAZGXC010000049.1:4444-8106 GCA_964529535.1 uncultured Hyphomicrobiales bacterium
GGAGCAGCAGTCGGAGCAAGTAGAGCAATCGTAGATAATGGATGGCGACCACACAGCGAGCAAGTTGGGCAAACAGGCAAAGTCGTAAGCCCTGATCTTTATATTGCTTGCGGTATTTCCGGAGCGATTCAGCATTTGGCGGGAATGAATACCTCCAAGATTGTATTAGCTATTAATACGGATAAAGATGCTCCAATTTTCAACAATGCAGATTATGGCATCGTCGGCGATATGAATGAAGTAATCCCACAGATTATGGAGCTATTATAATTGAAAATATTCCTTGAACCATTGGCATTTGTTGGGCGGAAAGTCTTGGGCTTCTTTCGCGAATTTGGGCAACTTACGATACTATTGTTCAGGGTTATTGGTTATTTCCCGAAATTTATTCAAAACAAAGCCTTAATCGTCGCGCAAATGAAAATCATCGGCGTGGATTCTTTGCCATTGTTGGTATTGGTCGGCGTATTCACTGGGGCTATAGCAGCCCTTCAAGCGACGGGATTATTTATCAAATTCAATCTTCTGGCTCTCGCAAAACCCTTTATTGGCTCATCAATCGCGACGGCAGTTTTTAATGAATTGACCCCCGTGTTGACTGCATTAGTCATTGCGGGGAGGGTCGGGGCATCTATGGCAGCAGAGATTGGCACAATGAAAGTAACGGAGCAAATCGATGCCCTCGAGATGATGGCTATTGATAAAGTCCGATATTTAGCTATGCCGCGCGTATATGCCGCAATTTGTATGATGCCAATTCTGGGAATATTTTCCAACATTGTCGCTATTTTCGGAGCATATTTACTGACAATCGTGCAGTTTGATTTCTCCGCCTCAATGTATTTCGAATCAATTCAGAGGTTCTTCAAAGTCTCCGAAATAACTCGCGGATTAGCAAAAATGTTAGTCTTCGGTGGATTAACCGCATTGATTGGTTGCCATATTGGATTCAAGACAAAAGGCGGAGCAGAGGGAGTAGGGCAAAGCACCGTGCGTTCATACACTATTTCCGCAGCAATGATATTGATAATCGATGCACTTTTCGGTTATTTATTCTAAATTATCAAGATTCTTCTTTCTAATTCTCCTCAACAATAAACAAGCAATATTTTCGCATCGCAAGGAATAAGAATATTATTTTTTAAACCAAAGAGGTGAAAATATGAAAGCAATGGCAACAACTATATGCTCTTCAATGCTTTTCCGAAACAATAACAATAGTGTTTTATAAAATGAAGTTAATAATAGAATAATACATTTCCATTCATTACAATTTTTCCGCTCCGCTATAATAATACTTTTGTAGCGGAGCGGGTTTGTTTTTGTTAGGCTTAAATAATGAAATAATGGAAGCGAAATGATAATTTAAACATAATAATTTCAAAATAAAGTGTTATTTTTGTAACATCGAAATATTGAATTAGAAAATATTGGTTTAGACTAAACGAAATAATAGTGCGAAATAAAAATACTAAAGAATAATGCGAAACAATAATATTATCTTCCTTTTATTGCTTACCTTGGGATTCTTTTCCTTAGAGGCAGCGCCAAAAAATGCGTATAATCGCTTTCTGCCCAAAAAAGAACTGAGCAAGGGCGATACAGTAAGCGTTATCAAAAATGAATTGGAAGCTCCGGATTTCCTATTAGAGAAAGCTATTGATCCAGAAAAATATGTGCTTGGTCCGGGTGATGTCCTGCATTTAAATATAATGACGGGAATGAATTTAGAATGGGATATTCCAATCACTCCCGACGGCAGGGCGATAGTGCCGAGCATCGGCACCTTTGATTTAAAGAATAAGACCCTCCGCGAAGCAGAGATCATCATTATTGAGAAATCAAAGCAGAAGTATAAATCAGATGAAATTGGCTTGGTTTTAAATAAAATTAGAAAATTCAAGGTAATGGTCAGCGGTGATGTTACCAAGCCGATGAGCGTCCCCGTCTGCGCAGCAGATAGGGTCTCTGATGCTATCTCCAAAGCAGGTGGGCTGAAGTCTACTTCCTCCCTCCGCTATATTAACTTGATTCGCGATAATAAGACAATATTAGTAGATTTACTGAAATATTATCAACTTGGTGATGAGCAGGAAAACCCTACTTTGCTTGGTGGAGATTTCATCAGCGTAATGAATAGAAATGATGCGGAATATATTAAAATCGATGGAGAGGTATTTTCTCCCGATATCTTTGAGTATAAGAAAGGCGATTCTCTTTCGACTTTGATTCGCTTGTCCCAAGGGTTTAAGCAATCTGCCTTCCTCGATTCAGTCGAATTTGTAAGAGAGAATTATATCACAATAAGCAATGAACATAGGTATATTAACTTAAATAATTGGAGTGAATATTTTGAGAGCAATCGTCGCGCTGATTTGATGGATTTCCCTCTGCAGCCTGGCGATAAACTCTACGTCCGCAAAAAGCCAAATTGGCAAAAAGATAAATATGTAATCGTAGAGGGAGAAGTGAAGTATCCCGGACAATATTCGATTACAGAAAATCAAACGACGCTGTTAGAATTAATAGATAGAGCTGGCGGATTAACCAAAGATGGCTCCGCAGAGAACTCAATATTAATCAGGCAATTGGCATATAAAGAGCAGGATCTGGACATGACGAGATTGAGGTCTCTGCCGCCATCAGAAATGAGCCAAAACGAACGCAAATATTATGTAGCGCGTTCCAGTGAGATACCCGGACGCATAGCAGTCGATTTCGTGAAATTATTAGAAGGCAAAGCTGCGGAAAACAATGTCTTGCTCTTGGATAGAGATTCACTTTATATCCCCAAGACAAATCTATTCGTCAATGTTGGCGGGCGAGTAAACAACCCAGGGCGAGTAGCATATAAAAAAGAATACACATACGAAGACTATATAAAGTTAGCCGGAGGATACGGCTATCGCGCCGAAGAAAGCGCCACACTCGTAGTAAAACCCAAAGGTCAGCAGTATAAAGCAAAGAATAAGAATTATACAATCGAGCCAGGGGATAATATTTTCGTCCTGACGGAGACCGATACAACATTCTTTGAAGTATTTACCACTGCTTTAACTATTGTAACGCAGTTGCTGACCGTCGTAGCAGTCATATTTACTGTATTGAATACTAAAAAATAATATAGAAAAAGATAGAAATGAAATATATTAAGTTATTTGAAGAGCAGCAGGAACTAACCTTCACCAATGCGGTGAAGATATGGCTTTTGAATAAAAAGTATATCGCAATCGTGATGCTTTCAGTAGTGGTGTTTAGCATTCTGCTGACTTTTGTGATTCCATCTCGTTATTGTGCTGATGCTTCAATCGTCCCACCGGAATCAAATACTTCCAGCGGTGGATTGTCCAGCTATTTGCAGGCGCTTAGTGGCAATATTTCTCTCGGAGGATTAGCATCTGATAATAAATCCGTTATATTAACGGAGTATTTGCAAAGTCGTGAAATCGCCAAATTTATTTATGATTCATTAGATTTCAAGAATAATAAATTTTTTAAAGATTTACTGTTGACAGAATCCTATGAATTAATCACCGAATCAATTACATCTAAAGCAAATCGAAGCGGCTTAGTCCTGATTGAAAGCGAGTTTTCTACTGGGTTTTTCCCAAGTGCTGCCGATAAGCAACTCGCAGCGAAAATGTCGGCAGATATAGCGAATT
>CAZGXC010000049.1:8116-12112 GCA_964529535.1 uncultured Hyphomicrobiales bacterium
TTATGCAATAAAAGGTTTGGACCATCTTACTCGCACCAAAAGCGTTTCCAAAGCTCGCAAAAAGAGAATGTATATTGAAAAAATACTAATAGACAAGAAAAAAATACTCGATTCAATAGATTTAAGGTTGCAGGAATTTCAGCGCGCAAATAAAGTAATGGCTATCGACGAGCAAGCCAAGGCAATCATCGAATCTTCCGCAAATCTCGGAGCGGAATTGCTTAAAGCAGAGCATGAACTCGCAATGCGGAAATTAGACCTACAGCCAAGCTCGAAGGAAGTGAAAGCAATGGAAGAATCCGTTGCGAAGCTCCGCAGCCAATATTTGCAAATTCAAAATGGCGGAATACTCGGCAGTAGCGATTACTCAATTCCATTGCACAAACTACCCGACCTATTCAAAGAATATACAAGTATTATCAGAGATAAAAAAATATTAGAGCAGGTCAATGCCTACTTAGAGGCGCAGAAATACCAAGAAGCGATTCAAGAGCAAAGCGATATGCCAGTAATCGAGCCATTGGATAGAGCAATCGTCCCAATTAAGCGCGATTCCCCATCAAAGACAATGGCTGTGCTACTTGGCGGATTTGTATCCTTCTGCTTATCATTATCCTTAGTTATTATTACTAATGTGAAGCACAAGAAATTCATCATTAATAAATAATTTGACGACAGTAAAATGCTAGAAAATAATAACAATATCAGAAATATATTAATCACGGGTGCCGCAGGCTTTATCGGTAGTAATTTTATCGAATACTTGCTGGTCGAGGAAGGCATTCGCGATATAAATTTAATCGTTCTCGATAACTTATCTTATTGCGGTAATTTAAGTAATTTATCCTTTGCCAATGAATTTAAGAACTATAAATTCATCAAAGGAGATATTTGCGACAGGCAAATGGTCGAGAATATTTTCGCCGAGCATAGTATCGATGCGATTATTAATTTCGCAGCAGAATCTCACGTCGATAGGTCGATTATGGATTCTAATCCATTTTTGATGAATAACGTATTTGGAACGGTTAATTTATTAGATGTAGCAAAAAAGCATAAGATCCAGAAGTTCCTACAAGTATCCACAGATGAAGTATATGGCTCGCTTGGTAGCGAAGGTAGCTTCCGCGAAGATAATAATATTCAGCCAAATTCTCCATATTCAGCATCTAAAGCATCAGCTGATCACTTTGTAATGGCTTATTTTGTGACTCATAATTTGCCAGTGCTGATTACCCGCTGCTCAAATAATTATGGTCCAAAGCAATTCCCCGAAAAATTAATTCCATTGATGATATTAAACGCTATTGAGGATAGAGACTTACCCGTTTATGGAGATGGGATGAACGTCCGCGATTGGATTCACGTCCAAGATCATTGCTCGGGAATATGGGCAGTATTTAACAGAGGCAGATTTGGCGAAAGCTATAATATCGGTGGCGAATGCGAAAAAACAAATATTGAAATCGTCCGCACAATCCTGACTAAGCTCGGGAAGGGAGAAAATCTAATAAAATATGTGCAAGATAGACCCGGACACGACCGCCGATACGCAATGGATATTACGAAAATTAAGAATGAATTAGGCTGGGAACCAAAAGTAAACTTCCAAAATGGCATAAGCTCCACTATTAATTGGTATTTAGCTAATTTAGAATGGTGCAATAGCATCCGAAGCGGAGAATACTTGGAATATTACAATAAGCAGTATGGGGAAAAATAAATTGTTAATTTTAGAAAAATAATTAAAAAAATTTGGTATTCAAAAAAAGATTGCTTAATTTTGAAAGAGGTTTAATATCAATATAGCATAATTGGTATTATCCAAAGTATGGGGATATAAATACTTGGACTAAACCTTAAATTTGTAAGTAATTGGGAAATATTGGCTTAGAGCAGAAATAAGCGATATTTGATGAGCAATAATTAGCTCGAAACAGCATTAAAGAGGACTTCAACGTGAAAGGCAAGTATCTAATACTTATCTTTATCCTTGTAATTATTAGTGTGGGGACACTGATAGTCTTATCTATTGCATGGGCTGAAAAGCAAGAAATCAAGAAAGTCGACATATCTGGAAATCAAATCTTAGGCGAGCAAGAAATAATGAGCAAGCTCTCTGGGGAACTTCTCGATAATTCCAATTCCAAAATTAAAATAGAAAATATTCAGAAATTACTGAAGAAAAACCCATATATCCAAGAGACTTATATCACACATAAGAATCTGAACGAGATAAAAGTAGAGGTCAGGGAGCGCAATCCCGTCGCTGCTCTTGTCTTGGAGAATGGAAATTTAGTTTATATTGATGCAGAGCTTAATCTATTGCCGTATCAGTTGCATAGCAATATGCCGGACGTCCCAATAATCAGCGGAATATTCGCCAATGGGAAAATCGATACAACTGGGATAGTGGGCAGCTTCCTGATTATTAATAATATTTCCGCAGCTGGCAAAGCGTATTTGCTACCGCTTATCGCAGAAATAGATTATAGCAAAGCAGATAAAACATTTAGCTTGACGACAAGCGAAGACGGGGCAAAAGTTCTCCTCGGGAAAATAGACAATATAGAGCTGAAGATGGAAAAATTAGATGCCTTCTATAAAAATACTTTGGTCTCTTCGGGGAAATCGCTTAAATATCTCGATTTGCGGTGGGGAGATCACGTCTTAGCAGCAAGTTAAATTATATAGTAAGTAATAAATATTATCAGAAAAATATCATTTAAATAATTGAAACAATGGCACTACAAAATACAAATAATACAGAAAATGCAGGTCAAGCTACGCAGCAGGAAATTATCGTAGGGCTGGATATTGGCACTTCTAAGGTTTGTGCTTTAGTAGCTGCTAAAGATAGCACGCCGAACACCATTAAAATTCTGGGGCTTGGCATCGCCGATAGCGATGGATTAAGCCATGGAGTAGTAGTTAATATAGAAAAGACTGTTAAGTCAATTCAAAAAGTATTAGAGCAAGCAGAACAGCAATCTGGGCATAAAATCACGGAAGTGATAATTAGTATTACAGGGAAGCACATTCAGCCAAGTTCTACAAAAGGAATTATTGCTGTGCCGAGCCATACTCACGATATTACTTTAGCGGATGTCAATCGAGTAATTGAGGAATGCCGAAATATTAAAATCCCGAGCGAGCTAAGAATTTTGCACGTGATCCCTCAGGATTTCATCATTGATGGGCAAAGCGGAATATTAGATCCAGTTGGAATGAATGGCGTTAGATTAGAAGCAAATGCCTTGATAGTTACAGCTCAGGATACAGCGATGCACAACTTGCATAGATGCATCGAAAGGCTTGGGCTGAAAGTAAAAAATATTATATTTAAACCTCTGGCAAGTAGCTATGCGGTATTAGATGAAGAAGAAAAAGAAGTAGGCGTAGCACTCGTTGATATTGGCGGAGGCACTTGCGACATAGCAATTTATGAAGAAAATTGCATCAGATACACAGCTTCTATTGCTATGGCTGGAAAGCAAGTAACAGACGATATTCGCAAAGTATTGGGTATAATTGCTAATCAGGCAGAGAGAATTAAAAAAGAATATGGATATGCTTATAGGGAATCTATTATGCAGGACGAAGTCCTAATGATTCCGGGCATCGCAGGCAGAAAGCCATTGGAAATTCAGAAAAGCGAATTATCCGGCATTATCCAATCAACGATGACAGAGATTTTTGAACTTGCTTTACAGGAATTCAGAAATTCAGGTTATTCAGGAAGTCTCGGCGCGGGAGTAGTCCTAACAGGTGGCTGCTCATTAATTCGCGGAATCGATGAATTAGCGCAAGATGTCTTCGGAATGCCAGTAAAAATTGGCTTCCCATCAAGCATTGAATATTCGGGCTTGGCTCCGGAGATAAAAAATCCAATATATTCCACAGCTGTTGGCTTGGTGATGTTCGGATTAGAAGGTTTGATGGATGATAACGACATAATGGAAGACGCAGATGAGGATAGAAGCATAGGTGATTCTT
>CAZGXC010000049.1:12122-16661 GCA_964529535.1 uncultured Hyphomicrobiales bacterium
AACAAAATACTTCATTTTGGAGCAAGATTAAAGATAAATTATCGCAATTATAATTAAAGAAATAATTAATACAAAAATAAAATAAATATTGGAGCTATTTATGATTGAATACGTTGGCGACGCACTTTCAAATCCAGCAGGAGCAGTCCTGAGAGCTATCGGAATCGGTGGCGGAGGCTGTAATGCAATTGACAATATCAAGAACGACGGCGTTACGGGAGTGGATTTTATCGCTGCTAATAGCGATGTCCAAGCATTACACAAAAATCTCGCAGAGATTAAAATTCAAGTAGGGAAAAACACGGCAAAAGGGCTTGGCGTTGGTGGAAATCCCGAAGTAGGCAAAAAATGCGTTGAAGAAAGCGCAGATGAAGTGAAAAAGCATTTAGCAGGAAGCGATATGGTTTTCATCTCAGCTGGAATGGGTGGCGGAACCGGAACAGGTGGCGCGCCACAAGTTGCGAAAATTGCCAAAGAAATGGATGCCTTAGTCGTGGCAGTAGTTACTACTCCATTTAAATATGAAGGCTCCACTAAGAGCCAGTATGCAGAGAAGGGCATTGAAGAATTGAAGAAAAATGTTGACTCTGTGATAGTGGTTTCCAATCAAAAATTATTGGAAGAATTGGATAAATCTACGCCAGTTACTCAAGCATTTAGGAAGGTCGATGAAGTCCTAATTAATGCTTCAAAAGGTATCGTAGATATTATTCAAAATCCAGGATTGCTCAATATTGATTTCGCAGATATCAGAAGCGTATTGCTTGATAGCGGTGAAGCAATTATCGGAATCGGCACAGCGAAAGGCGAAAACAGAGCTACTGTAGCTACTGAAAACGCACTTAACTCCCCATTGCTCGACGGAGTGAGCCTAAAAGGCGCAAAAGGCATTTTAATTAATATTACTGCCGATAGCTCTTTCACAATGGACGAAATGGAGACTGTAACATCAATTATTAATACAGCTTCTGGTGCTGACCCTTATGTGAAGTCCGGTATTGTGATAAAAGAAGATACATCTGATGAATTTAAAGTAACTGTATTGGCTACTAAATTTGAAAAACCTTTAGAAAAAGTAAGTGATAACACTAAACCAAATATTCAAGAACAAAAAAGGAATGCCCAAAATCAAATTGATACTAAAGCAAATTCTCCAGCAGAAAAAGTAAATAGAGCAGGCAGATTGCCTCAAAGACCAGCAGGCTTTAATAACCTAAATAATAACGGTAGCCGCGGAGTGAATAATTTCGCAAACGATGACTACTCTAACAATGATCAAGCGCCAGCATACAGAACGCCAGCAGCAATAAACAGAGATGTGCCACGCACACTTCAGCGCACTGGGACTTATGACAGCGAGAATACGATATTTGATAATTCGCAGCAACAGGATGAAGCTCCGAGAAGAATTGCAGATAGACCAGTATTCTTAAGAAGAATTATGGATTAATTGATTATTGAATCAAGAACAAGTTTTTTTATAAAATAGTATGGTAATATAATAACAAAGGCTCCAAGCAATTATATTATAAAAAACAAAGCCCCTCTACGAACAAGGAGGGGCTTTTCTTTTGTACTCTGAACATTTGAAAATACAAATGTTATTTATTTACAAAATTTAGAGTTTAGTTAAATTTAATACTATTTACCATTTTGCTGAATGCGCTTTTGTAGTTTTCAGCTTCTGGTTTGTAGTATGTAGCGAATATTTTATATACTTTTCCGCCATGAACTGCGAAGTAGATTTTTGAATCTAAATCTGCTTTAGATTTGAAGTTAGCTACTCCAGCAGGAGTGCCACCTAAGCTGATTTTAGAGAAAGATCCAAGTTTAGCATTTTGCTCAAGAACTTTATCTAAACTATTGCCTTTTGCGTCCAAAATTGTAATAGAAATAGCGCAATCAGCACGTCTGTCGCCACTTATTGAGAATTGGCTACCACTGCCACCCATGCGGAAGTTGTCAGGGATTTGAATAGAGAAACCTGCACCATTCGCTGTTTTGAAAGTAGATGATGGTGGGTCAGCTTCTTTAGTTACTACTTTTTTCTCTTTAGAAGGAGCAATACCTACTTTAAATGAAGCTAAAATCTCTTGGAATTTAGGCTTTAAAGTTTCGTATTGATCACCGATTACATCAAAAGTGATGATAGTGATTAACTTAGTGTCTTTAGTAACCACATACATTTCGCCAGTTAAGTTAGAAACTTTATATGGGAAAGAGTATGCTAATTTCACAGCTGGAAGTCCGTCGATAGTTACATTTTCAGGAGCTTTGTAGATCTCAGGGCTGTAGATTTTATGATTCTCGATAAAAGCTTCCAAAGTAGTTGTGTCTGCTTTTGCGATAGTCATAACGTCGATTTTAGCACCTGGGACATCTTCTTCGTTTAAAACTCTTCCCATATTTAGGAATTCTGTTCTAGCTTCAGCAGAGGAATATACTACGAATCTTGAGCCTGGCTCTGTAGCTTTTACCCAAGTTTTTGGGAATTTCACCTGCATTGTAGAAACATCGTCAGTATAAGAATCCAGATCTGTTATTTCAGGACTCTTTACTTTTTTGTCGCTACCGCAGCTAATTAATATTATCGCAGCGAAAGCGAGCATCAGATAGTTGATTGATTTTTTCATCAATTTGTCTCCAATTATTTAAACATTAAAAAAATATTTTGCAAAAATTTATTATCCAAATCAAATAAAATGTTATCTGATTGTATTATTGTAAACTATATAAATCAAAAAATATTGTAATTTTTTGCGATATTGGCTATCTTGGAGCGCCATTTCTAATCCATCGTCTTAGCCCTATAATTTGCTCATTATTTACTCTAAAATCTACCAATAATGAATGCGGCACCTGCCTAAGGATTATCTTAATTAGCATACTGCGGTCTGGATCTCCGGCTACGACCATTTGCCCACCGTAGGACATAATTAACTGCTCGTATGTATCTAAAATAATATTGCCCTTCCTGTCCATAGAATTATGGCATCCGGGCGCATTGCAGGAGAATCGGAGCAATGGCTCGACGTGCTGCGTGTAGGTGATATCCTTCTCGGGAAAAACAATTTTCCCCGGGTTATTAACCGGCGAATCCATACAGGAAACGAAGATAATAATCGGCAAGACTGATAATACTACTTTTAATAATAACTTCATATTAATATCTCTCATTAATAGCTTTCATTAATTGCTGGGAAATCATTGCTACGAACATCGTCGCCGTATTGCTGGACAGCATTATGAATAATATCATTTAGCTGAGCATAATGGCGAACAAAGCGCGGCTGGAAATCAACAGTTAAGCCTAACATATCAGTATAGACGAGGATTTGCCCATCGCAGTGCGGACCCGCCCCGATACCAATTGTCGGAATAGAGAGTTTGCTCGTAACTTCTTGCGCCAATTGGTGCGGGATTTTCTCGAGCACTATAGCGAAAGCCCCTGCTTGCTCCAAGTGAATTGCATCTTGGATAATCTTGGAAGCCTCATCGGGGTCTTTCCCTCTGGCTCTATAAGAGCCAAATTTATTAATGCTTTGCGGAGTAAGCCCCAGATGACCCATACATGGGATGCCAGCTTCGTTCAATCTCTCGATAGCATTCAGCACACTCTTGCTCGCTCCTTCAATTTTGACAGCTTCGCAACCGGTTTCCTTTAAAATTCTTCCGGCATTTGTAAAAGCTAAATCAGCCGATACTTGATAGCTCATAAATGGCATATCAGCGACTATCAGCGGTCTTTGCGCACCCTTTACTACTGCTTTTGTGTGGTAAATAATATCTTCTATGGTAACTGGAAGCGTTGTATCGTGCCCCTGGACTACGTTTGCGAGTGAATCTCCCACGAGTATCAGGTCTACTCCAGCATGATCTAAAATCTTTGCAATCAAGGCATCGTAAGCCGTCAGGCAAACAATTTTTTTCTTTGCTTCCTTCATTTCCAGAAGGCGCAAAGTCGTGATCTTTTTCTTAATCTTATCCGAATCTGTGCTATAATTCATTGAAACAATCATAAATAAAAAAAATGTATACAAATATAGTGAAGTATGCAATAGAAATCAAATATTTTCGATATAAATCATAAGGAAAAATATTTATTTTTGTTTTTCGACAAATTAAATTAGAATATGTCAAATTAATTTCTTAATTTAATGTTACTTTAAATTTAACAACTCTTGTATTATGGGAAGAATAGTGAATTTAAAATTAAATAGTATCGCAGATGTAAATGCAGTAATTGATCATTTTTGTAGCGGAGACCTTCGGATGATTGACTCTCTGTTTTATCAATGTATTGCACTGAAAGATCAGGAAGCTCGTTTGATGAACGAGAGGTTTATTTTATTTATAAATGACAATGATATAGCATTTCGTAATTTGATAATTGAAATACTCAAAGAGACTATTGGGTACTCTCCTGAATTAATCGAAGCAAATTATGATAACACATCAGAAAGTTATCGCATTAATATTATTTCGCTTACAATTAATACGAAAGATCTTGTAATAAAAGACTTTCTGATGCGTCGAGTA
>CAZGXC010000050.1:0-16410 GCA_964529535.1 uncultured Hyphomicrobiales bacterium
CGTAAAGATCATCTCGCAAGTAACATATAATAAAATTCCAAGGAAATATTCACGAACAGGTCAGCGAATCAATAGAGAGGGCTGGAATGCAAATATACAAAAGTAATATTTGCATCGAGCATACGGGATATAAAGAAAAAAATCAAGAAAAGATCGATAGAAACAAGCAGCTATTGGAAAGCCAATTAAAGCAAAATGGCGATGATTGGACGAAATACCACCTCGCTAATACAGAATTTTCAAATGGTGAATTATCGCAAGCAGAAAGGCATTATTTACAAATAGAAGGCTCGCCCGAATTAAGCGATTTTCAAAATGAGAACACCAAAATCAGATTAGCTCAAATCTACTTAAAGCAAGAGAAACTTAGCTTGATGAGAGAAAAATTATACTTCCAAAGCGAAGATGTTAATTTAGAGGGCTTCAGGAATTACCTGCTCCTTGTCTATCACCTCTCTATGAATGAATTTAGAGAAGCAGAGTCTTTATCATCGCTTTCCTCCATTTCCGCATCGAATTTAGTGGATAAAAAGCAATTACAGCAAATCACTGATCTAATAAATAAATTATAGAGCGAAAAAATCATAGATCATTCTACTACTTCTTCCCACCATAGGCCAATTGCCCACACGCTGCGGCTATATCCGAGCCAGCAGATTTGCGGACAAATGTATCTACTCCGCTTTTCTTTAATTTTGCCTGGAACTCCAAAATTTGCTGAAAAGATGCTGGCAGTAAATCGCTCTTGAAGCCCGTAAAATCAATATTATGATATTGAATCAAATTAATTTTGCAAGGGAAATGCGAACACACCTTGCGGATAGCAGCGACATCCTCGTCCTTATTGTTAAATCCATCAAAAACTATATATTCAAAAGTGATTACTTGCTTAGTAGTTAAATAGTATTTCTCCAAGGTTTTCACGATTTCATGAATTTTCCACTTTTTAGCAGATGGCATTATCTCCTCCCTATTCTTTTGAATAGCAGAATGCAATGAAAAAGCTAATTTAATATTCAATCCAGATTCCACGAGGCGATCAATGTTTTCTGTAAATCCAGCCGTGGAAAGCGTGATGCGATTTTTGCCGAATAATTTCTGTTCGGTAATAACGATGCTTAGTGCTTTAGAAACAGATTCATAATTATCTAATGGATCGCCCATCCCCATCAGCACAATATTGCTAATTTTCTTGCCAGAAATATGCTCGGCGAAGAGAATTTGCGTAATTATCTCCGAAGGACTCAAATTACTAATAAAACCGAGCTTCCCTGTTGCACAGAATTTGCAATTCAATTTGCATCCCTCTTGAGTTGATATACAGAGCGTCCGAGAATCCTCGTTTTTATTTATTGAATTATTATTTGGAATAAGCACGCATTCGATTGCCTTGCCATTATTAAATTCGATAAGTAATTTCTCTGTCGTATCTTCAGACACAAAATATTTATGCTCTTTTATATCAAATATTGTAAATATTTCCTTCAGCGAAGCCCTAAAATCCTTCGGTAGAGCTGTCATTTCGTCGAAATCAAACTTCCTGTTTTGGAAAATTTCCGTAAATAATTGATCAGCTCTATATTTAGGTAATCCTTCTGCGGCAAATCTTGCAGCAAGCTGCACTTTGTTATAATCTAAAATGTTTTGCATTATTTTCTTTGTTCATTTATAATATTTACTAAATTAACGAAGTTTTTTATAATTATTACTATTCTTGAACGTTTTAATTACTATTCTTTGATAATAAATATTTGGAATAAATAACAATGGCTAAGACGGTAATGGTGCCAATTGCTCAAGGCACCGAAGAAATGGAAGCAGTAATAATAATCGATTTGCTCAGAAGAGCGGGATTGCGAGTAGATGTGGTAGGCGAAGCAAATATCACCACTTGCTCCCGAGGTATAAAAATTATACCCGATATGTTCTATGAAGATATTGACGAAAATACAATTTATGATGCTATTATCCTCCCCGGTGGCAAACAGGGAGTAGAAAATTTGTATCGGAATACTAATCTTCAAGATATATTAAGCAAACATTATGAAAACAATGGTATTATTGGGGCGATTTGTGCTGCTCCAACGCTACTTTATGATTTGAAGCTATTAAAAGCAAACACGAGCCTAACCAGCCACCCATCAGTCCAGAGCGTCTTTGAAAACTATAATTATTCAGAAAATAATGTAGTGATAAGCAATGCTATTATCACAAGTCGCGGAGCTGGCACTGCAATAGATTTCGCCTTGCAGTTAATAGATATTCTCGCAGATAGCGAAACAGCTGATAGAGTAAAAGCAGAGATCGTTTATCCGCATTAATAGTAAATAGAGAAGTTATAATAAATAAAAAAAGCCTATCTTAATGAAGATAGGCTTTTTTGTGAGCCACTTGTCGGATTCGAACCAACGACCTGCTGATTACAAATCAGCTGCTCTACCAACTGAGCTAAAGTGGCAAGTTTGGTAATTTCTCAACTATTTTCAATCTCATTTGCATCAGCAAAATTGAGAATACAAAATTAAGACTTTTTTCTGAATTATGCAAATTTTATTCAAAAATTTTTCTTTTTTTCTAAAAGAGCTGTCATCATCTTTCTCTATTTGCATCAGCAAATTTGAGAATACAAAATTAAGACTTTTTTCTGAATTATGCAAATTATTTTAACACTTTTTTAACATTTTTTTCAATCAAATACTTTCATAATATCTGTATCTATGCTATTTACAGAGAATTAACAACATTTCAAAATATAGTTTTTTTTTGAATGGAATCAAGTAATTATATTAGCATTTTCGAAATAATTATTTTTGAATAGATATTTACATAAAAATCTATTCTTTTCGTCTACTAATTACTAATCATTCTTAGAATTGATTTAAGTGGCTTTTTTGAATTGACTATTCATTAATATTTGCAGAAGAAATTGTGCTAAAATCATTATTTATAAAGAATTATGCTCTGATTGACGAACTTACTTTGGAGTTCGATAATGGATTAAATATCGTAACTGGCGAGACTGGTGCCGGCAAATCCATTATGGTTGATGCTTTTTTGACTGCACTCGGGGAGCGCGCTTCTACGAATTTAATCAGGAATAATGAGAAAAAAGCGATTATCGAAGCTATCTTCGATGCCAATGAGCTACTTTTTGATGATTTACCAGAAATCAATGAATTAACTAAAGATCAAGATGAGTTGATTCTTCGTCGCGAAATTAACCTTACTGGTAATTCCCGCAGCTTTATTAACGATACCCCCGTTCAGCTAATCCTCCTAAAACAGCTTGGGGATAGATTGGTCGATTTCCACGGGCAGCACCAGCACCAGCTACTTCTTAATTCTTCTTATCATCTATCTGCACTTGACGCAAGTATTAATTTTGGCGATAAATTAGAGCAATATAAATCCAAATATCTGCAATATAAAAAACTCCTGAAGGATTATGCGGAACTATCAGAACGCGCCAAGGAATCGCGAATCAAGGTAGATCATTATCAATTTGAATTAGACGAAATCGAGAAAATTGACCCCAAAGAAAATGAACTCTATGAGTTAGAGAACAAGCTAAAAATCCTGGAAAATTCAGAGAAAATATTTTCAATTTCAAATGAATTAAGCTATTTATTAAGCGAATCGGAATCATCTGTATTGACGCAATTAAATCATTCCCAAAAATTAATCGAGCAATTAAAGGATTTCGATACTGCCTTCGCAGATTTTTACGATGAATGTAAATCTGCCATCATTTCTATTAATGAAATCGCCCGATATACTAATAATTATAAAGCAAGTATAGATTTCGATGAAATGAGCATTGATTCTCTAAAGCAAAGATACTTTGAATTAAATGGATTAAAGAAAAAGTATTCAGGCTTCGACGAGGTTTTCGAGCGTATATCATTCCTAAGAAATGAGCTTGATTCTTTCAATAATTATGATGAGAAAATCGCCACACTAAAAAAAGAAATATCAGCACGGCGCACGGAATTAATAGCTATTGGCACAGAAATCTCGAAAATCCGCAGAGTAGCGGCAAATTCATTTTCTAATTCTTTGGTAGAAAAACTTCAATACCTCGGTATGGAAAACGCAAAATTTGAGATAGAATTTAAGGCGGATCTTAATTCTGGATCTAATGAAATCGGATCAAATCAAATTGCCTCAAATGAAATTGAATTGTATGAAAATGGCTTGGATAAAATAGACTTCCTTATTTCCACTAACAAAGGAGAAAGGCTCAAACAGCTGAAAGAAGTGGCTTCGGGAGGAGAAATTTCTCGTATTATGCTGGCAATTAAATATATTATTTCTGAATCAAAGCAAATGCCGATGCTTGTCTTTGATGAAATTGATAGCGGAATAAGTGGGAAAATTGGGCAGAAAACTGGTTTGCTAATGAAGGAGTTAGCTCAAAATCACCAAATATTAGCAATTACTCACCTGCCTCAAATTGCTGCGCTTGGCGATAGAAACTTCTATGTCTCCAAGGAAACAAAGGGGGACATCACAAATACTGGAATTGCTGTGCTGGGGCACGATGAAAAAGTCAAAATGATTGCGCAGATGCTTAGCGGTGAAAATATCAGCGATTCAGCGATAGAGAACGCAGAGCAGCTGATTAATTATCGATGATAGTTTTCTCTATACCGAGAGTTTCCTCAATAATATTATCCATTTCCTGATAAATTAGCTCCCAAGAATGCGTATCGACAATAAGTTTCCTGGCATTTGTCGATATCTTTTCTGCTAATTCTTTATCCTTCAATATCTCCAAAGTATAATTGGTTAATTCCTCATTGGTTTCGCCAAGCATTATACTTTCTCTATGCACGCCATTGATGCCTTGATTGCCTATTTTAGTGGTAATTACCGGCACTCCGCAGGACATTGCTTCTAATAGCTTATTTTGAATACCAGTGCCGCCTTTATGCGGATGAATAAAAGCTAAAGCTCTCTGCAAATATGGTAAAAATGATGGCACATTTTGATGGATTTCTACTTTATCCGAAGCTAATCGAAGAACTTCTTTGGTGGGATCCGCGCCGACTACTAATAGCTTGATATTGGGGTATTCTTTCCATATTGTTGGCATAATATGGGTAACTATTTTCTTTACCATTAGGTAATTAGCCCACAAACTCATCTTCCCCGTGAATAATATATGCTTCTTCTCGATGCTCTCGTCGGGTAGGTAATACTCTGTGCGAGTGCCATTAGTAAGTAATTTAATGTTGATATTTGGAGCATATTTCGACATCTCGCTCATATCTTCATTCGTAACGAATGTAACGCAATCGAAGTATTTAACTATTTTTGGCTCAAAGCGTTTAAGGGTTTTATGTTCGTAATAGCGGACTACTTTGTGCAGCAGACTTGTCGACTCTTTGTATGATCTCTGTTGATACAGGATTCTACAATCTTCGGCAATTAATATTTTCTTTAAATTTGTATATTTTTTAATGTAGCTGGCAGTTCTCAAGAAGAAGGCAATCCCCACATCGAAGTGATTTTCCTTAATTACTTTATCTACTAAATCTTGGAATTGGGATTGCTGATAGTAATTAATTTCTAATGGATTTAGTGGATTATTGTGAAAAAGGGAATGTATTGCAGCCTGAATAGGCTTCAGAGGAACCACATGAAGTTTAATGCCCAAATCTTCAATAGCTTTGATGTTCTCATCAAGCAATTTTTCGCCCTGGAAAAAAGTAACTAAGGTAACATTATTATTTTTAGCTAAATGCTTCAATATATGATACGATTTTACCCTGTCGCCACCATACAAAGGATAGGGGAATCTAAAAGTTAAAAATAATATATTTTTCTTTCGCTGCTCGGGCATTTATGTATCAATAATTTATTGCAAAAAATAAGTTACAAAAATACTTAATATTTTTGTATTATACAAGAAGTAGAATTGTAATATTTTCGGATATTTACTCTCTATCAAATCTAAACCAATTTACCGCTCTCTTCTCTTTTGATGGCAATAGGTTAGTCTTTTGATTATCTATCTCGGCTTTTAGCTTAGTGGTAAATTCCTTAGCTGCATTATACCCATAAGTTCTCAATAGGTAATTAATTGCTATTGTTTCGGCAATTACTGTGATGTTTTTTCCTGGGAATATCGGCAATTTTATTGCGGATACCTCTGCCCCCATAATTTGGCAAGTATCCTCTTCTAATCCAATTCTTTGATATTCTTCATCTTTTTTCCATTCCATCAGCTCTACGATTATCTCTAATCTCTTCTGATAGCGAATGGAGCGAATACCGAACATTTGCCGAATATCAATGATGCCCAAGCCACGGATCTCCATAAAGTGTTGCACGATGCTGGTGCCAGTGCCCATCAAGATGGATTCGCTTTTTTTACTTAGCATCACCACATCATCTGCTACTAATCGATGCCCGCGCTCTATTAAGTCTAATGCTATCTCGCTCTTGCCTATTCCGCTTCTGCCGGTAAATAAAATCCCGACTCCGAAGACATCGACGAAAGATCCGTGCATAACTACTTGATTAGCGAATTGATCGTCGAGAAATTCTATTAAAAATAGATTCAATCGGTTATAATCTAATTCATTACATAGTATTGCTACTTGATTCTGCTCAGCTATTCTGATAAAGTCTTCGTCAGGTTGCAAACCATCGGCAAAAATGAAGCATGGGCTTTGCAATGATAGTAGATAATCGTAGCGTTCAAGTTTCTCTTCGGCAGTTAGGGAGTTAATATAAAACTGCTCCGTATTGCCAATAATTTGAATACATTTATAATCGAAATATCCACGGTAGCCAGTCAGAGCTAATTGTGGGCGATTTAGTTGCTTCCCAAGTATTTTATTGTTCAGAGTCTCCTCTGAGGAGATTCTTTCAAATTTCACTGGGGATTTGAGTAAATCGCTCACGTAGATGCTATCTTTTTTGATAACGTTTAATTTGCCGTAATCAATCATATTTTACTATCTATCTGGTTTAGTGGATTGTAATTGAATAACTTAGTCGATTCTAATAAAAAATTAACGAGTTATTGGAGATGGTTCCAAAATATATGGTTTCTTCACATTCTCTTCTTTTGCTTTTTTGTTGATTGCTCGTCTCTTCTTTATCGTAGAATCTGAATATACAGAAGTAGGGCTGATAATATCTGTGCGGGTGATTTTCACATTTCGCACAGCACTGCCCTGATTGCTCAATTTTGGTAATATATTCCCTTCTCGATAAATATCCATAGCAGAAGCCTTGTCGCTGGAAATTGTAAAATATTCCCAAGCCTTCATCTGTAGCTCATTTCCTGGGTATAAGACAGTTTGCTTTAGCGATCCGGCATCGTTGGAGATTCGTATCCATACGGTGTCCTTCGCTAATATTTTCAGCGCCATGCTGTCGCTCGGAGCTACTTTATTTTCTATTAATAATTCATCTGCAATTATTTGCGTGGATTCGCTGTTTGCAGGGATATTCTCGACTTGCGGAGTTGCTTTGCTACGGAAAAATGCAAAATACAAAATCACCAATATTACTAATAATATTGCCGAATATAAAAAATACATTGGGACAGATGTCTTATTAAAGAAATCTTTCTTTTTTCTTTTCTTGGAAAATATTTCGTCGTAATTTGTCTTTTTGCTCTGTTGCTCGGAGACTAAATTATATGATTGCTTTGCTAATATTTCATTTTTGTCTTTAGGGAATAACTCATTAATCACCTCATCGACATTTTCGCTCAATCCCAGAAATCGCATATAATCCGAGATAAAGCTCTTCATATAGACCGCAGGGAGCGCGGAATAATTTCCGTCCTCAATTGCTTGAAGAATATGGAGCCGTATTTTAGTGTTTTTATTCACTTCTTCAAGCGAATATCCACTCTTAACTCTAGTATTTCTTAATATATTACCAATTTCACTCATCTATGCGATATGGATGTTTGTATTTTAAATATTTTGTTAATTTTATAATTTTATGTAATGATTCTCTGTTTATATTATTTTTTTTCTGTAAATTACGTTCTTTTTTATTTCGTGAAACAGTGAAAAATATAATCTTATTATCAGTCCTAATTACTATAATAAACTATGCCAATTTATTTAGTAACGAAGAAATAATTGCTAAGTATTCAAATAACATTACAGATTCAACTTTAGCAGCTTCAGACTCGGCGAAAATCCAAGTTAAAGATAGCCTGCATATTCACCAATCTGAATTTATGTATGCAGATAATCCGCAATATACTTTTAATGGCGAATTACCGCTAAGGGAGACCTCGCTCCGCCCGCTGAACGCATCTATCGTCGCCGGAATATACGCAGGAGCCTTTATTATTCAACACCAAATCCAGATGAATACAATCTGGAAAGAGCAAACCGCCTTCAAATTTGAGGAAGATGGAGATTATGCCTTTTACGTCGATAAAGCAGGGCATTTCTACGGCACTTGGGTGATGAGCCATTTCCTTCGAGAGACATTTCTCTGGTCTGGATTTAATTATAAGACTTCTTACTGGCTCGGGGCAATGACCGGCTTAGCATATTCCACATACGTTGAAATTTTAGATGGATACGGGAAAAACTGGGGCTTCAGCCCATCGGATTTCTATTGCGATGTGCTTGGCACTGCCTTCTCTATCGGACAGTTATACGTCCCATTCCTACAAAATTTCACTCCAAAATTCCATTATATTCCATCGCCATGGTTCGGCGAGCGCACTCGCACACCATCGGAAATAATGATAGATGACTATTCATCGCAAGTCTTTTGGCTATCTGTCAATGTGCATAATTTGCTAAGCGATAACTTGAAAAAATACTGGCCCTCCTGGCTACAACTCAGCTTCGGATATACAGCTCGCAACCTGTGCAATATAGACTCCCCAGAGGGCAATGCACATCATTACGACCAAACGGGTAGATGGACCAAGGGCGACCCTAAATTCATCGTCGCGCTCGATTATGACTTAGTCAAACTCCTGCCCGGAGACGGCAAATTCTGGGGCTGGCTGAAGCAATCCCTAAACGTCCTGAAGCTCCCATCGCCTGCTATTGAATTTTCCAAGAATAGAACTAACTTCTATTTGCTCTATCCTTTTAAATTCTGATTTAAAGAATCCAATTTACAGAATAAAATTATTGATTAAAGCGGATGCCACAAGCGGGATTCGTATTTGGCGCATTCCCGCCTTCGAACATTCCTGAATCTTTGAGCAAATCCCTTTGTTCGGGCAATCTTTCGAACAATCTCGCTACATACGAGCAAGTTGGGATTACTTTCATAGAATTTTCGCGCGCGAAATCAAATCCGTGCAAAACGAGCTCTTTGGCGATGCCCTGCCCTTCATATTCGGGACGCACACCAGTGTGATAAAAATCCATCACTCCATCGCCATCAATTTCATAATCCAATTCTGCGATAGTTCTCCCATTTTCTTCAATGAAAAACTCACCTCTACCGCTATTTTCGCTGTTATATTTATGTTGTATATTCATTATTTATTCTATCTTTTATAATTTAATATTATTTGAAAATTTTAAGTACAAAAGTTCAGTAACGAATTGCGATTATTATTATTTTATTTTTCCTTACGAAACACATATTTAGATAAATTTTTCGTTAATTTTAAAATTTATTTTTAAAAAAGGAAAATATATATTATTTTTGAAGTCTTAGATTTTTGTTTAATTGATATATAGGATTAAGAAAATGGCTTTAAAAATAACTGACGATTGCATTAGCTGCGGTTCTTGCGAAGCAGAATGCCCAGTAAACGCTATCTCTGCTGGAGATGATACTTACGTAATCGATGCAAATACTTGCGTTGAATGCGTTGGTCATGCAGACTCTCCACAATGCCAATCAGTATGCCCTACTGAGTGCATAGTAAAAGCATAGTTTTTGCTTCTTGTGCTTCACAAGAGCACTCTTAAGATATTTTATAAGCTGTCCATTGGGCAGCTTTTGTTATAAATAATCTCGTCTATCATATAATTAACAATGTAATATTAAGTAGAGAAAAACGTCAAGTATTCAATAGTCTGTATGTTGGTTGACAATAGCAAAAACAGACTGTGTTCTTTACTAACACATACAAATTTTGCCAATTAAAGTTTAAAGCGTTTTATAACGGTTATTCAAATTCTTGATGTCAAACTGTTTGAGATCTTGAATTAACTTTGCAAAATATAATAAAAAAACAAATGACAAAAAACAATCTTGACACTTTAAATAATTTGGAACAAATATTTGACACTTCTAAAGCTCATCGTCATAAAAATATCTTGTTACTTAATGAGAACTCTTTAAATATTGATTTATTTGCTGAAGAGTTTATTGATTTGATAGTTACTTCTCCGCCTTACAACGTAGGCATTGAGTATAATTCAAATGATGATGAGTTAAATTATGAAGAATATTTAAAATTTACTGAACAATGGTTGTCAAATTGTTATAAATGGAGCAAAACACAAGCACGCTTTTGCTTGAACATACCATTAGATAAAAATAAAGGTGGCAATCGATCTGTTGGTGCAGATATAACTAAAATTGCTCAAAAAGTGGGTTGGAAATACAAATCTACTATTATTTGGAACGAGGGCAATATTTCTCGCAGAACAGCTTGGGGAAGTTGGAAATCCGCTTCGGCACCAGTCGTTATTGCACCAGTAGAGCTAATTGTGATTTTGTATAAAGATGATTGGAAAAAAACAAATGGCACAAAAGTTTCGGATATAACAGGGGAAGAATTTAAAGACTGGACTAATGGTGTATGGACTTTTAATGGTGAAAGCAAAAAGCGTATTGGGCATCCCGCACCATTCCCTAAAGAACTACCTTATCGCTGTATAAAAATGTTTAGTTACGTAGATGATTTAGTGTTTGACCCCTTTGCTGGGAGTGCTACCACGCAAATTGTTGCTCAGCATATAGACCGTATTTCTGTTGGCGTAGAGTTAGACAAAACATATTTTGAATTGGCTAAAAATAGAATTATTAACGAAATAGGCATTTTGTTATGAAACAAAAAATAACGCAAGTAGAATTATTGAAAGAATATTTTACAAAACACCCAAACAAAGATATTCCTCATCCGGAAATCGTAGATTGGGTTGTGAAAGAATATAAGAAACGGACCAATGAGGTTTTTAGAGATCCTGACAGAGGTATTAGGAAGTTGGCACAAAGTGGCTATCTAATAAAAGTCTCAAAAGGTGTATACCGTTACGTCCCAGATTTTGTGCATAATAGAGAATTACAAGATTTTACATCAACACAAAAAAAGAAGATTTTAGAACGTGACGGATATAGATGTGCAGTTTGCGGAAAAGGAATTAAAGAGGGAGTGGAATTACATATTGACCACATTAAGCCAAAGGATTTGGGCGGTAAAGCAACATTAGAAAATGGACAAATATTATGTTCGCAGCATAATTTTCTCAAGAAAAACTTGAATCAAACTACAACCGGCAAAAAAATATTTATAAACTTATATAATTTAGCTAAAAAGGAAAACGATACAAACCTGCTGAAATTTTGTTCTGACATTTTAAATGTTTTTGAAGAACATAACATAAACGGACATATTGAATGGATAAGATAAACATTCAATATTTCGAAAATAACAACATTAATTTTTACATAAATTAGAATCCCACCTTATACCTCATAAAAAAAAGCAGCCACCAATAATTGGACGGCTGCTTTTTTAGAATACTATTTAAAGGATAGCTTATGCTTCGCTTCCTTGCTCTTCGGCTGGGGCTTCTGGGGCTGCTTGCTCTGTTGCTGGAGTTTCAGTTGCTTCTGGCTCTGCAACAGCTTCGGGAGTAGCTTCAGCAGTTTCCGCAGTCTCAGCGTCGTCTCTCTCGTTTTTGTTCTTAGCTATTTGATTTATATCTTTATCCACATCTTCGAGGCGTTTTTTAAGCTCGGCGATATTGGCTTCTTTTTCTTTAATTCTTTCATCGAACATTGCAATTTTTGCATTGATTTCTTCGATGATTTTTGGATCTTCTCTATCAATTAGATTAGCAAGTTTTTCCTTCTGGAAATTCAAGGATTTATAATCCCAAGTAATAGAATCTTCTAATCTGATTACTCTGCTGGATAAATTGCCTTTCACGCTATTTAGTCTGGAGGCTTTCATCGCCACTCTATTTATTCTATATGCTTTTCTCTTCTCATCTAAGATGCCGAACAGCTCGCGAATTTTACCAAATGCTTGATTTCTGTGATCTCTCTTTAAGTTGAGTAATTTGATTTCTGCTTGGATAGCGATGAGGATATCGCGAATTTTATTGAACTCTGGTTCATTGTTTAATTCTTTTTCTACTTCGCTTAGCTTTGCTACAATCACTTCATTATTCTCATTTGCTTCTTTTTCGAAGATTTCTCTCTCGTCGGATTGTCTTTCGTTTAATCTATCGAATGCTCCGCGAATTGCGTCATAGAGGACTTCTCTTTGCTCTTTGCGTAGCTTCATCAATTTGATTGAGCCTTGAGCATCGACCAATGTAGCGCGAGCTTCTTTGTAGTTTGTGGAGTTATCGGCAATATTGATTGCTTCTTCCACTACTGGCTTGATTTTCTCGTAATTTTCATCTGCTTCTTGCCCTACTCCCTCTCTCTCAGCATCTTGTTTTGCATTGAGTTCAGCGAAGGCAGTTTGCATTTTATTGAAAAGTTCTTCTCTGTTATCTCTCTTTAATTTCAATCCTTTAAATAGATTTTGGACTTCGATTAACTTTTGGCGAGCTTCTTTGAAAATTGGGTGGATTGCTGCAAATTCGCATGCGCTTTCTACTTTTGGTTTTAAGTTTAGGTAGTTTTCGCTGCATTCCATTTCATATTTTTCTCTATCTTCGGCTTGTTTGCCACTTAAGATATTGAAGGCTTCGTTGAATTTTGCGATCAACCCATCTTTATCCTCTCTATTTAGATTTAGAGAGTTCATTTCGTTTTGGACTTTTATTAATCTTTCTCTGACTTCTTTGATAGCTTCTGATTCTACGGCTACTTGCGCTACGGCGTTATAGACTTCTTCAATTTTTACTTTTAATTTCTCGAAGTTTTCTTTTTGTAGGACTTCCATCTTTGCGTATTCAGCTTTTTGTCCTTCAATTAAATCTGATAATTTAGAGGATAGCTGAGCATTCAAATCGTCATAAGCTTCTTTGGGCAATCCCAAAGTGCGAAGAGTCTTAATTGTCTCATTCAGCATATTTCTTGAAGCTCGCAAATCACCGGAGTTGTTTATGAATGCAAGGGTTTTCTCCACTTCTTCTCTGAAATCGATTAGTTTAGTCTCTTGGGAATAATTAGAGAATCCCGCATAACCGAAGCTATATTTCTTCATTGAATAATCGGGTTGCTCTGTTATTTTGCGAATTTCTGGTGTGCAATAATTGCAAATCAGGACGCTGTTATCCACAGTAGGATTAGCTTTGTCGGCTGATTTTAGGGTTAAAAATTCTCTTTGCGCTCCTTGGATCTCGTCTATTAGTCGTCCGCAATGACCGCACATTCCGCTTTGTCTTGAGTTGATTTCGTCTTGAATCTGTTTTGAAATTTCCATTGTAATTCTGTAATTATAGTGTAATAAATATATTATGTAAATTAAACTCGCATACTAATTTGCGAATTTATACAATACGCAAATTACTAAATTTTTCTCAATTACTCAAATATTTCTCAATTTATTTTGTAAAATGGAAAATGAAATGTTATAGGTTGATTCAATTCCCATCATTGAGAGAAATAATAAAAAGAAATTATTCGCCAAATTTTTCTTGTAATTCTTTTTTGGCAGTATAGAATGCCTTTTGAAAGGCTCTGTCGATGATTTTCCCATCGGGAGAAATAATAACAAAAAACGGCAAGCCCGCAAAGCCATAATCCTTATGTAAGGTATAATTGTTTGCAACAAGGTCTATGTCTATCCAAGGGTGAGCCAACATGTTTTTCAGCACAGATTTTAGCTTTATTCCCATTATTTCATATTCTTCGTTTGTGTCATTATAGATATTTTTAATATTTTCGATACTGGCTGTAGCACCAATAATCTCTAAATGCTCTTTGTATTTTTCATATAGTTCTATGACCTCATTATCAATCTTCAGCGAACCCGGACACATTCCCCAATGATATATCAAAATATATTTTCCCTTTAAATCCGCGAGGGAAATCTCTCGGCCACTTAAGCTTGTTAAATGAAAATCAGGAGCGGCTTGCCCAGGTTGCAAGAGTGCTAACTTATCAATGGCTTGCTTTAGTAGCGTTCCTAAATATTCGCTTTTTGCTTGCTCGTTCATTTTGGCATATTTCTCCTGAGTTTCTTCGAATGGATTGGATTTTACGCCAAGCAAAGTTTGCAAAACTGTATATTCTAAAGATGGGAAATCATTGTATATTTTCTCTTCCATTTTGATGAGTTTATCAATTTCTTTTTCTCGCAGTGAATAAAAATCATTATATTTTGCTATTAATTTGTCTCCTTCTACCTTTTTGCCCGCTTTGATAGCTTTTTTGCCCTCGCGTAAGTAATAGCTTTGTTCTTTATCTAGGGAATTATCTAAATTGATGTATTTCTGTAATAATATGTTATCATAAATCTTGCTTTGTATATTGAGAGAGTAAATATCGCTTATAGTTCCTTTCAGGTGCGTAGTGCCATCTTTTGCCAAAAAGGAGAATCCAGTTTTTTTAGCGTCTGCAACCTCGCCTACACGAGGTTTATAGGTCACAGAATAGTAATTGATATGCTCGTAATTGCCCTGATAAATAAATTCATTTTTCTTTTCGACGATGACATCAAATCCTGCTTCTGCGGTATAATCTGGGAGTATTATTTTCTCAAAAGATAGAGTGTCGCCGGGCATTATCCCCTTGATATTGCCTTTTATGGTAAATGGCATAGCATTAGCTGCTACTGTTGCGGTGCAAATAATTATTGCAATTAATATTTTTTTCATAATTAGTTTTTTGTTGTGCTATTATTAATATTTGAAGTAAATTTATTTTTGCTTTATTATCTCCACTTCTTCCGCCGTCAATCCATACAGTTCATACACCATTTTGTCAATGGTTTGGTCGGTTTGGGCTATTTGCGAAGTAAGCGTGTTACACAGCGATTTATAATCATCGAAATACTCTTCCCATTCGTCTTGCTGCTTTAGGGTGAGTGTTATTTTTTGCTTTTTCAGTCCGGCACAGAACGCTTTAAAGTCCTGTTCATCGAATTTTTCCAATGCTCCTGTGAGTTTTATATGCTCAAAATTGCTTTTTAATCGCCCCGTAAAACGTTGCCGCTTAGCGTGTAATTCTGCAAGGTGCTTTTTTTATTCAATATCCAAGTAATCTATATTATTCACCGTGATTTGGCAGCTAAAAGAATATCTTCAATATCCGGGTGCTGTTATCGTATTCTGTTCGGAACTGCTTTAGTGGTTTTTCGGCGGGTCCTTCAACGGCTTTCCCGTTCTGCCAAGGATCGAAATGCGAGCCGTGGCAGTTGCATTGTATCAATCTATAGCCCTCCATCCCCGGTCTATCAAAATACCCACGAGGCACACTAATATCATCGCCGAAGCAATTATCGTGAGTGCAAAGCGTGGAGAAGCACATTATTTCGTCTTTGCTCTTGCGCACCAAGACCAATGGAATACCGTAATTTACGTCGGGGATACGAATCTTCACTCCATAGCCAATATACTTGTCGAAATAGTCTTTTTTTATGCCACTTGCCGCGAAATCAATATCCTTATCGATATTAATTTCTTTAGTTATTCCGAGCCATGATGGCTGAAGTTCTTTATAAAACTCACAAGAATTTAGCATAGTAGCTAATCCACCGGCGCAAGCGCATACTCCAAGCACTTTTATTCCGCTTTTCAAAAATTCTCTTCTGTCCGTATCTGCCATTCTTGCCTCTATTTTCGACTTTTTTTTGATTTATTATTAAACTAATATTCTTTATTGATTTTTATGCTGCGGGCAAATGCTCCGTTCATATATAAATTTACCATATAAACGCCCACGGGGAAGCCTGGCAAGCTAATGGGCTCTCTGTATTCGCCAACGGTTTTATATTCTTTGGGGGTCTCATAAATTGCTCTGCCGGCTATATCCACTACTTCTAATTGCATATAAGCATCTTTATCTATTCCGTAGATTATCGTGGTATTATCGCGGAATGGATTGGGATAACTCCCGCGTAGATATGTGTGCAAAGATTCTTCGCTGACGTTGGATTTATAGAATGTGAAGTTAATCCGCAAATATTTATCCGTGGGCTTCCAAGTATAAAATCTATCATTATAATGCTGCAAATCTTGCGCTGCAGGACCAGACTCCCATCGCCCCATCACGTTGAACACAGAACCATGACCAGAGCATAAGAAATTATGCTCTATTGGA
>CAZGXC010000051.1:0-3375 GCA_964529535.1 uncultured Hyphomicrobiales bacterium
TGATTATTAATTAAAGAGTTCGTAATTTGCATTTTGAAAATTCGCATTTTGAAAATATGGATGTTTTTCTCGAAATAAATTCACATTAATCATCTCATTATTAAAATTTATGATTTAGTGAATATTGAAGAAAATATTAGTTTTGAATAATATAAAATTTAATATATAAACAACAATCAACTTATTTTTTTATTATAGGAGCATAACATGAGCCTGAACAAAGCACAACTCGTTGATGCAGTAGCAAAAGCAACCAGTTTGAAAAAAACTGAAATTGAAGTATGCCTAAGAAGTATCCTTGATACAATCTCTGGCACATTAGCCGAAGGTGGCGATGTAACACTTATTGGATTCGGAACATTCAAAACTTCTCATCGCGAAGCACGCCAAGGTATCAACCCACAGACTAAAGCTGCGATTAAAATTGAAGCTAAAACAGTAGCAAAATTTAAACCTGGCAAGACTTTATCTGATTTAGTAAATGGCGGCGCAAAACCAAAAGCAAAGCCTGCTGCAAAAGCACCAGCTAAGAAAACAGCCAAGAAAAAATAATTTTTTTTGCAATGTTGAAAAAAAAGCCGCTATTAATAGCGGCTTTTTTTTTAATTTTGTAAGATTTAATTTAGAACAAAAATATAATGTAAAAAATTACTATGGACGAATTGTCAATTTCAAAGCCGTATCTGCTCACAGCAGATGACTTAACTATCCAAGATATAAAGTCGATATTCGCAAAAGCTCAATTTTTTATCGATAATTATCAATCAGGCGTAAAATTCGACGACTTAAAAGGTATGACCGTGGCAATGGCTTTCTTCGAGAACTCCACTCGCACAAAGCTCTCCTTCGATATTGCTGCCAAAAGACTCTCCGCAGACACACTTTCCTTCCAATCCGCATCATCAAGCCTTAAAAAAGGCGAATCCCTCATCGATACCCTTCGGACTATCGAGGCTATGGGTGTGGATATGTATGTAGTGCGTCATAATTGTTCAGGCGTGCCGAATTTCTTGCAACAGAATACAAATGGAGCTATCATCAATGCGGGCGACGGCAAACACGAGCACCCAACTCAAGCGCTTCTTGATGCCTTTACCCTCAAAAAGCACTTTGGCACAGTAAAAGGCTTAAAAGTATGCATTATTGGCGATATTCTCCATAGTAGAGTAGCGCGCTCGAATATCACATTGCTACATACTCTCGGTGCAGATGTCAAACTTTGCACACCAGGCACGCTATTCCCTCGCAGATTGAATTATTGGAATATAGACGTAATAGAAGATTTAGATGATGCAATCGCTTGGTGCGATGTAGCATTAGTTCTACGCCTCCAAAGAGAGAGAATGGAATCGGGACTATTACCATCGATTAGAGAGTTCTCTCATTATTATGGTGTAAATATTGATCATTTCAACAAGAAGCCAGAATTAATATTGTTGCACCCAGGACCAGTAAATTACGGAGTGGAACTTGATTACAACATAAGTCAATACCCGAATGTATTGATTCAGACTCAAGTAACGCACGGAGTATTTACCCGCATGGGATTGCTTGCTCTTATTGCAAAAAATAGGAGAAATAAAAAATAAATTTTGAAAAGTATCTTAGAAGTATTAAATTTGGGGACGGAATATTTGTCCAAGAGAAATATTCCCGATGCACGCATTAATATGCAGGAGCTAATGTGCGACATATTAGGCGTGCAAAAGATAGATTTATACTTGAATTTTGACAAACCGTTAGATGAGTCAGAAATTGATACTATTAGAACAAAGATGACTGAATTGGCGGCGCACAAGCCAATTCAATATGTGATAAATTCAGCTCAATTCTTAAGTTTGTGTTTAGATTTGAATAATAATGTGTTAATTCCGCGTCCGGAGACAGAAGAATTAACAAAAAAAATACTAAACTTAAAACAAAATCGTGATAATGAATTTAATGTATTAGATATTGGGACGGGTAGCGGATGTATAGCGATTTCAATAGCGGAAAATTTCCGGCAATGGAAAGTGTATGCAATTGATAATTCTGCTGAAGCTATTGAAACTGCATCCAGTAATGCCCATAAGTACAATTTAGATAACATTTATTTTTATAGGATGGATATACTAAAGCAAATACCGAAGACTCAATTTGATATAATAATATCAAATCCGCCGTATATTCCCCTAAATGAATATAAAGACCTAGATAAAAATGTATTAAATTACGAGCCCAAAGCCGCTCTGACAGATAATAGCGACGGTCTGACCTTCTACCGCCGCTTCGCAGAAATATTCCCCAAGATGCTAAAACCCCAAGGCAAGTTCTATCTAGAAATAGGATATGGACAATCGGAAGCAATTGAGGAAATTTTTTCTGTAACGAATTTCGATGTAAAGGTGTCTAAAGATTTAAATGGCATCAATCGATTTATAGAGGGTGCAGCAAAATAATGAAAAATATTTTTTTAATAAATTTTTTAATAATAATCTAAAAAGGTGTGTTATGAAAAACATTTTTAATGTTATCGTAATCGTTTTATCAATGGCAGTAGCCTACAGCATTTTTGAATTTGGATTCGGTGATCCATCTGGCTTCGTAGACGGAGCAACTCGTCATAAACCAAAACCAGGCAACGCATTAGCGATGGTCTATACTGGTGGTCCTATCGTAGCGATCATCATGGGTTTGATTTTAGTTGCAAGTACTTTCGTAGTAGAGAGAGCATTATCACTCAAAAAAGCTCAAGGCAAAGGCGATATCAAAAAGTTCGTTCAAACAATTAATGAAGAACTTTTAGCCGAAAGATATGATGACGCTTTGCAAACTTGCGAAGCACAACGCGGCAGCTTAGCCAATATCATTCGCGCTTCTATCGAGAGGTTCCGTGAAGTAAAAGACGACAACCAGCTCGATAAAGAAAAGAAAATGAGCGAAGTGCAGAGAGCAGTAGATGAAGCGACTAACTTGGAAGTTCCATTATTGGAGAAAAACCTCGTTATCCTTTCTACAGTAGCTTCTATCGGTACTATGTTCGGTTTGTTAGGAACAACCGTCGGTATGATTAGAGCATTCGCGGCATTCGGTGATGCAGGAACAGTAGATGCAACTCAATTAGCGGTTGGTATCTCTGAGGCATTATATAATACAGCAGCGGGTCTTATCGCAGCTATTATTTCAATCATATTCTTTAATTTATTCTCTACTAAAGTTGACTCTTTAGTATATTCAATTGATGAAGCAATTCTTAACATCACTCAAATCTTCACCGTTCGCGTAAGTGGTAATAAATAATAACATTTTTATCAACTAATTAAAACGGAGAGATATAGTGGGAAAAGTTAAGAAAAAAAGGATGAGCTTCGTAGTGGATATGACTCCGCTTGTAGA
>CAZGXC010000051.1:3385-3894 GCA_964529535.1 uncultured Hyphomicrobiales bacterium
TTTTAAGGCAGATACTGAAGGCGGCCAGCAAGTGCAGGTTACTAGACCAAGCGCTTCGCCAGATACAACCTTCTTGCCAGATAAAGAATTA
The DNA here is from genome assembly GCA_964529535.1 of uncultured Hyphomicrobiales bacterium. Lineage (GTDB taxonomy): Bacteria > Bacteroidota > Ignavibacteria > Kapaibacteriales > UBA2268 > CALLXS01. The sequence goes on from CAZGXC010000051.1 coordinate 3,477, forward strand.
GCGCTGGTTACTGTAGGTTTAGATCCCAAAAACAAAGCCGATACGGTTGTTACTTTCGGTTTGTCTAATAAAAAGACAAGAGCGCAAGTGCGGGAACTTCTACCTGATTTGCCAGAAGCATTTATTGAGGACGCTGTCGTCAGAGTGCAAGATTCTGCAATGATGGTCAGTCTGTTAAAAACTACGGCTGCTGTAAGCGAAAAAACAGTTTACGCAATCGATGGCGACAAAGACATTTTCTTCCATAAGATCCAAGATGTTATGGAATGGTTCAGAGTCGCAAGAGTGAGAACATTTAATTATGTAACAGACAAGAAAAGAAATCAGTCGTAATAACTCAAGAAAAACAAATAATAATTAAAGAATAATATAGGAGATTGATAAATGGCTGGTGGCGGCGGTGGATTACAACCACCTC
>CAZGXC010000051.1:3904-15376 GCA_964529535.1 uncultured Hyphomicrobiales bacterium
GCAGTTCACCTATTCCACCAATATGGACAGCGCCATGATAGAGATAAACAGCAACATCGAGATGGTCAAGGGCTATCTTGACGACGCTGTTTCCACCCCGTATGTGGTGCAGATAGACCCGGATATGCTGCCCGTGCTGGTGGCGGCGGTGGATTACAACCACCTCAAAGACAAAAAAGAGGCAAGAGCAGCAAGCGCAAAAAACCGAATCGTTTGGGATTCGCTGTGGATATGACTCCACTTGTGGATATTACCATGCTTCTGCTGACCTTCTTTATGTTTACTACTACTATGATGAAACCTCAGATAATGGAGATGAGAATCCCACCTGAGGACATTAGACAAGGCGAAGACGTAAAAGTAAAAGCGTCCGAACTATTCTTTATTTTGGTTCGCGAAGACGGAAAAGTATTTTACCAAACTGGTAACCCAAGCGGTGAAATGACTCCTCCAGAAGCTGTTGATGTAAATAAATTAGACGAAGTTGCTGCAAAACAAAATCTAAAACCAGAAATTGGAAAAAATAGATTAGTTACCGTGCTGAAGGTAAATCCTAACGCAAAATATGATGTAGTAATTTCAGTCCTAAACGAATTAAATCTAGCAGAGACTTCGATTGTAACTGAAATAGCAAAAGAAACTGACCCGACTACAGGCAAACCTTTAGAAAGAAAGAGAAAATTCACTTTCGGTAAATTTACTGATGAAGATAACATTTTAATAAAGGACTTGTAAAATGACAAATGTAGTTATAAATATTCCACCACCATCAACGTATGGTGCAGTGGAAATCAAAGAATGGATTAAGAAATATACATATCGCGGATTTATATACACCGTTATCGGAATCATTGTTCTTGCCCTACTCTTCATCGGATGGGGATTAGCAACAGAGAAAAAAGAAGTGAAAATGGCAGCTCCACCGATAAGTAAAATTCAAATCCAAGCACCAATGGAAGACCAAAGCTCCAAGGATGAGCAAGCTGCATCGCAGGAAGCTCCTCCAGAAGATGTAGATATAGCTACTATTGCGAAGGCTGGTAACCCAGTTCCTGTGCCAGATGCAGAAGTAACTGAATTGAAAGACTTTGCGGACTTCTCGCAAATCGAATCTTCGCTAAAGAGTGAAGTTGGACAGATTGTAGATATTAATGCTCTTCCGACAAACGTTAGCTTTGACAACAAACCTGCGCAAGTAGTGGAAGTTAAAAAAGAAGACGTAGCAACGGTAGATCCAGATGAATTCGTGCCATTAGAAAAACGCCCGAGTTTCGATCCCGTAGAATTAGCAAGAAATATCATCTATCCCGAAGTAGCTAAAAAAGCAGGTATCGAAGGAACGGTGCAAGTCAGTATCTGGATTAGTAAATCAGGCAAGCCAACGAAAGTAGTTATCAGAGAAAGTCCATCGACTACTCTGAATAATGCGGCAAAAGACGCTATTATGCAAACTACTTTTTCACCTGGTATCCAAAATAACCAGGCTGTAGGTAGCTGGCTGACAATTCCTGTAGTGTTTAGATTAAAGTAATAGTAAATAAATGAAAATGACTATTATGATGAATATTCTAAATTATGCAGTAAGAGGATTAATACTTGCCTTCGGAATAGTGTTAATGCTCGGTATTATTCCAATACCAAACACAGAACCATTCGTGGTGAAAGTAACTGGATTAATATTCGTGCTGTGGGGTATTCTCAGAATCGTTACATACAGGTCTCATTTAAGACAAATGAAAGAAGAAGAAGAGGAACTGTAAAGTTCCTCTCTCTTAAATCTACATATCTCCGATAGAATGTAGATTTAAGAGAGAAAATTATTAATTTGATATTGGAATTTCAGTGAATAAATATATATTGATGAGTAAAAATATATTATTAGTCTTTATTGCAATCTTTCTAAGCACTGCTTGCAATAATCAGAAAAATGGCGATCAGCCACAAGAAGCAGTAACAAAGCTGAAAGTCTATTGCGATGAAGCATTTTACAATACAGTTAAATCGCCAGTGGCGGAATTTGACTCTATTAATTATCAATTAAAAATAGAACTCATCCCAACGCCTGCTTTCGATTGTATGGCGAATTTGCTGTCTGGCAATGCCCAAGCAGTGATCCTATCTCGCGAATACAGCAAGAGCGAGGATTCTCTGATGAAGGCGTATAACGTCCCACCATTCCCAAGAGAGGCAATAGCTCATGACGCATTGGTATTCTATACAAATGCGGACGTAGCCCTCGATACAATAAGCGATGTTCAGCTTCGAGATATTTTCACTAATCCAAGCGCCAGCTTCGAGAAATATTATCCTAAATCTGGAATTAACACTATCGTTTGTAATTCTCACCTATCATCTGAATATTATAATCTGAAAAAGTATTTAGTTAAAGATAAAAAGATAGCAAAAAATTTGAAATTTTTCAGCACTGTTGATTCAGTAAAAAAATATGTGCAAAATAATAAAAATTCCATCGGAATTGGCTATTTATCACAGCTCCATCATGAAGCAGACCTAAAAGCAATACAAGTGAGCTTCATTGATTCAACTGGTAGATACCAATATCCAATGTCCGTGCATCAGGCGAACATTGTCCGTGGATTTTATCCATATAGAATAAGCCATTATCTCTATATCTATGATAGTAAAGTAGATGCAGCTTCTGCCTTCTTACGCTATATTTGCAAAAATGGTAAGGCTCAAAGACATTTTAATGAAATAGGAATTGTCCCTGCTTATGGGCAGATCCGTTTAATAGAAGAATAATTTATAAATTTAAGGAAATATACAACAATGAAATTCAAACAAGTATTTGTGGCTGCTCTTATCTTCTTCGGTTTTGCTGAAGTTTTTGCTGCCCCTGTAGATGATTTAAAGAACTTCTACAAAGAAAAAGATTATACTAATGCACGTACTGTGATAACTGCAGCTATTACTCAAAAGCCAAAAGATGAAGATGTATTCGTGATGGCTGGAGACGTATATTTTGAATTAGCTATGCCAGACTCAGCTATGATTATGTATAAACGAGCTAATGAATTAGATGGCGGTGATAATAATATCAAAAGAAAATTAGCTAAAACTTTTTCTGAACTTGGAATGCACCAAGAAGCAATAGATCTTATCAACAAAGCAATTAAAGATGAGAAAAATAATGTGCTTAACAACTTGGCGCTTGGTCAAGCATATCTAAAAAAAGGCGATCTAAATAAAGCCGACCTTGAAATTAGAAAAGCTCAGAAAATGGATGAGAAATTACCACAGGGTTGGGTAGCTTTGGCAGATCTTTATTATGCTCAAAGAGTTTATTCTCTTGCTGTGGATAACTACAAAAAAGCTCTTGAGTTAGATGAAAAGAATATGGATGCCCGTATTAATTTAGCATCTTCATTATATCAGTTAGCTCGCCAAGAGGAAGACAAAGATCTTAAAAACGAGTATTATAATCAATCTCTAAATCAGTGGGAAATAGTAGCAAACAAAGATCCTAAAAATGCAAAAGCATTCTGGGAAGCAGGAAAGATCTATTATTTGGCTGAATCATGGGAGAATGCGGCTAAATACTTGAATAAGTATATTAGTTTAAGATCTGACCACTCTATCGCTCGCTATTATTTAGTGGAATCATTATCTAAAATCAATGCTTGCGAGCCGTTAATCGAAAATGCTAAGATCGTTGCTAATGAAATAGACAGCGTGAAGGCAAGAGTAAATCTATGGAGCGCAGAATGTTTGTATAAAACACAGCAATTCAAAGAGGCTGTAGCGGCTTACAACGACTGCAAAACTCTTATGCAGCTTGACGCAGATAATCTTGAGAATCTATCGAACGCGCTTCTTTTCTCTGGCGATACAGCACAAGCGATTAAATCTTATGCTGACGTTATCAAAGTTGATAAAAACAGAGGCTTGGGATTAATGAGATATGGAACTTTGGCTTATGTAATGAAAGATTATGCTTCAGCTATTGAATACTTAAAATTAAGAGATGAAGTAGAAAAAGATTCATTATCAAGCAAAATGAAGTATTATTTGGGATTATCTTATATCTTCTCTGAAAAATATCAAGAAGCAATTCCTGTATTCCAGGCATTGATGGTAGAAGATCCAGAAAATACTTATAGCGCACTATATCTAAGTGATTCTTATGTGAAATTAGGTGATAAAGAAAAAGGAAAGCAAGTGCTCGTAGATGCGATTGCAAAACTTTCTACAAACGCTAAAGCAAATGAGAATCCATTAAACAATGCGTTCCAAAAATTAAACGCTATGTATTTAGGCGATAAAAAATTCAAAGATATGAATACATTATCTAAATCATGGACTGAATTAATGCCAACATCGCAAGCCGCCTTCTTCTTCTATGCATTATCTTATCACGGTCAAGGCGATCAGCCAAACGCTTGTAAATATTACAAAAAAGTTGTTTCCCTTGATAATACTTCCGAGTTAGGTAAAAACGCAAGAAAATATATTGGCGACTTAAAATGTAATGAGTAATATCTTATTAAAGATATAGATTAAAAAAAAAGGGGATGCTAATTTGCATCCCCTTTTAATTTATATCAGCTTTTTTGATATTCTTATAAATCTCCGCCAACGGGGAGCAATTGAATATTCTCGATAGCAATTTCATTCTCGAATGAATAAATAATATTATCAAAAACCAATTTTGCCGTAACCACTTGGTCAAGCATTTTATCGCCCATTTGCTCTAAATTCTTTTCGGACCAAATCGGAGTAGCAATTGGACCAGGCGAGACTGTGATTACTTTGATACCCTCTTTGCGAACTTCTTCGCGTAGAGTATTGCTTAAGACATCAACAGCAGCTTTGGAAGCACCATAAATTGAATTGCCGAGGAAAACCTTCGTTGCAGCAACTGATGAAATGTTAGTGATAATTCCAGATTTTCTTGCTAACATTTCAGGTAAAACTTGCTTTATTAAGTTGAAAGTTCCTTTGAAGTTTGTAGAGAATACGTCATCTACTAAACTCTCTGTAGCATCAATTACCATTGCATTACGGAATATCCCAGCATTATTAATGAGAATATCTATTTTGCCGAATTTATCAATAGCCTTTTTATATGTTGAAGCTACTTCTGTGGAAGAAGCTACGTTGCATTTCTCTACAAGAATTGTGTCTTGATATTCAGAGAAATGAGATTTCGTTGCCGAAACTCTTTTCTCGCTTGAAGATAGCAAGACCAAGTTAAATTTTCCGGCGAATAGTTTTGCTAATTCAAGCCCTAATCCGCTTGTGCCACCGCTGATTAACACTGTGCTCATATCAGTTATTTCCTTTGTTGTTTTTGTGAATTAAAGTATTTACAAATATACTATTTTTTTGATTATAATAAAAGTAAATCCCGCTTCTATTCGGAACGGGATTTACTTTTGGAATGATTGCCTAAATGTTTTTATTCAATTTTGATGTTAATCAGCGTATTTAGTGCCTTTGTCTTTTTTCTTGCTTTTCTTTTTCATACTATTTTGGTTCGCGTTGCGTTTAGCATTGGTACAATCGTCTTTGTTTCCAGAATGATTGCAGTTTTTATAGTATTTCATCATAGATCTCTGGACATCTTTCATAAACTTATGATCTACTAAAACAAACTTACCGAATTGCTTCTTGCTCAAAATACTTTTGAATGAGTTTTGACGCTCTGACATTGCTGCGTGCATAGAATTTTGCGCGGTTTGTAGTTCATCAGAAAGCTTTGCTATTGTTTCATCACTTTTGTTTTCAGCGATTGCTTGCTGCAAGGCTTTGAAGATATCGTGTTTTTTATTTCGTTCTACCATGATTTTTGCTTCAGCTTGATCGAATGTTTCGATAAACTTTTCTTTTTCAGGTGCGCTTAGGTTGAGTTCTTCTATGATTTTAGTCCTTTTTACTTGATTTAGGCGCGACTCTGTGCGGTTTCTTTCATGAGCATATGTATTATCAGTCATAATTAATGCTAATATGATTATAATAATGCTACTTGAAATTTGTGATTTCGTCATATTTTCTCCGAAAAATTTATAAAATAAGTTGATTTGCTATTTGTTTTTTAAATCATTTAATATATATTGAAAGCCTTCTTCATCTAATTCATTGAGTTCAGCGATGATTAAAGATTCTGATATCGAATTATCTCCATAGCTTGAAGGATAATCATCATCATCGGTATATTTTAAAGTGGTTTCAATTGCTTTTGGGTTGCTATTTGGTTTGGCATCTTTCTCTTCTGCCAGAATCTCTCTTAAGTCATTTTCAGTAAAGTATTCTTTAGTATACTCACTTATACCTTTATTAGAGCTTGAAATTTCTGTGTTTTGAATTGATTTCTGCTTAATATCTTCTTTTTCGAGCCAGTTGTTGAACATCATAAAAACAGCAATTACAGCAGCGAATGGGATAGCATAGCGCAGAAATACTGGGTTTGTGCTACGCTTAAACGACTTTTTAAAGCTATTATCAAGATTCTTCGAAAGATTAATAGATGGTTTCCCGAAAATTCTATCGATGTCAATTTCATTTACTTTATTAAATACTTTTTGCGCATCAAAGAGTTCTTTTTCGATTTGCGGAAAGTTCGGCAAATTCTCTCGGAATACTTGCGCTTCGTCTTCGCCTAATCGCCCGAAAAGATAATCGGGGAGTAGTTCTTGCATTTGTTTTTCAGTTATATTTTTCATTATATTTATTGACCAAATTAGCTATTAATGTATTCGTTGATTTCTGAAGTTATTTTCTTGATTGCTTGGTAATAATTTGCTTTTAGTCCGCCAACACTTGTGCCAATTAGTTGGGAAATTTCCGAATATTGCATATTTTCGTAGTATCGTAGGGCGAAAGTTTCTCTCTGTTTTTCTGGTAATTTATTTACTGCTCGCAGGAATATCGCTTCCAATTCGGAGGATTCGAGGGAATCGTCTGGGCGAGCTGAATTATCGTTTATATCTACATCCATATTATCATTAAATATCTTGCTATTGCTCGAGAAAATAGATCTTATTTTCCTTTTTCTCAGGTAATTCATAGAAGTATTTTTTGTGATCTTATATAGCCATGTTTTGATAGAGCTGTCGCCTCTGAAGTCTTTTAGAGCATTGATTACTTTGATGAAGACATCTTGGCTTGCTTCCTGAGCATCTTCATAAGAGTTAAGGAAACGATAAGCTGTATTGAATACGAACGTTTGATGTTGCCGAATAAATTCGGAAACTTCTCTTTCGTTATTCAAAGAGATTGCTTCTTCTTTTATGTGTTCCTTATTTATTGCCATCGAGTAGATCAATTATTTGCCTTTATCCTGACTTACAGATTCAGAAGTATAGACAATCGTAATTAAGAAAGGTTTAATTTGAAAAATAAATTATCGAGAGAATGATTAATAAATACTTTTAAATATGGAGATCCCGAGAGAGAAATTGTTGTTTTTCCACACGTGATTGCGCAAAAGAGAATTAATATTCATTGAGTAATCAGCGAAAACCGTAGCATAAACATTGTTTGCGATGGGGAAGTCATACGATAGGCGCAGACTTGGATTAATAATAATCGCAAAGTAATCAGAAGTGCAGGCATTGAGTATTTCGCGAGATCGTTCGCCATTGTTAAATGTTCTGTTTTCTGAAGTAATATTCTCTGTGTAAGATGATGAATTATCAAGAAATATATTCGCAATGATGCCTGCGCTGATGGAAAAATGAGACTGCGGAAAACGATGTTTGTAATATGCGGATAGATCAAGGTATGTCAGAGCATTTTTATTCGTTATTTCTGTGTAGATTGTGTCATTCTTATAATAAATAGGGTCGGGGACAGCGCGCAGATTGGCATTCATTGAATGATAATTTAATGAAAATGTCAGGGCTTGCGTGCCTGAATTTAGCCAATATTCAGAAGAGATACCGTATTTATTAGAACTTGAATGCGCTTCGTTGAATGTGCCACTTGGGATACCATTTTCTTTGAAATCAATATTGATATTATTTAGCGATAATTGATAATTATAATTTATACCAATGAATAATTGAGGAGATGGGCTCGGGAAGCGAACCGAATACTGCCAATCAAATCCTTGCGAATAGCAATGATTTATTGCGACAATCATAAATGCTAATATGACTAGTAGTCTTTTCATCTCATTATGCTAAATTTGATTGGTTTAATTACGCTATTCATGTTATTAATACTTGATATTTTCAAGTAATAAGTGCCAATATTGAGAGGAGGCAAATCAATTTTAATGCTATTGCTGCCCTCGGAAAAGCCAAGATCTTGGATTTTATGAATCGCCTTTCCAATATTATCTAATATTTCGATATCAAGTTTCCCATCTTCTGTTGAAAAGAGATTGATACTAATATTATCGCTTGCTGGATTAGGGAATATGCTTTTAATGCTAATGATGGTATTGTTTGGCTTTAATACTTTAAAATCTATTCCGCCTAATGAATCTATCTGAAACTCTGCTCTGTTATAATAATTTATGGAATATAGATTCGGACATAAAGCGTTCCCAAGCGTAAATCTGTTGAATGTAAGGGGAGATATGTATGTGTCTGCCAAATACGTTCTGAATTTAATTTTGAATAAAGTATCATTCGGCAGGAAATTCCCGCTTTTTGAATTGCAGTTAATTGTTAATTCGTTAGCTCCTTCGTCTATTACTATAGCATTGATAGCAGGCTCGGATGCTGTTCCAGTTGTGGTATATCCAGCATATTCGAGTATGTCTTTGTTATAAGAAATAGAGCAATTGAAGTTACTTGCTCGCGATATTTTGCTTTTTTCTGAAAGTATTGGAATTTCTATTATTCTTCCAGTTTTTGATTTTGTCGTTTTGGGAAATTCTACTTTTATATCAGTTAAGGCAGCTGTTTTTACTCGTAAATTAACAGCAATCTCCTGCTTATCGAGAGAATTGTTCTTGAATTTTAGCTGGTAATTTAGTTCTTTGCCTATTGGTAAGCCATCTGTATTTAATCGAATATCAAAAATAAGCTTTTTTCCTGGTGGAATTTCTACATCGCTTGCGTTAATCTCGAAAGGGTTGGTTGTTTTCGGAGAAAATTCAATGCTATTTATGCGCAGTAATTGATTGCCGGGGTTATAAACGCTGATAGTTGTATCAAATATTTGCGGACACTCATCGGAAATGTTGAGAGTGGGGAAGTCTATCACAGCACTGCTTAGCTCAATATCTGGGGCGACGCCACGAGCTGCGATATAGTAAAGAGTTTCGCGAGCAGAGTTGTTAATATTTGAAATATCTCGAACATTAATATCGCTTCTAATCACCACTCGACCAATATAAGTTTTTCGCTCACTTGGAGTAAATTTAATTTCAGCTGTATCAGTGCTGGCAATCTGAAGATGCTTACCGCTTGGCAAAAAGAATTTATCAAAAATAAAGGCTTCTTCGTTCTGGTTAGTATTTTCTTTTAAAATGGATTGTGCATTTATTCCGTAAGGTAAATTCCCAAGATTCTTAATTATTACCTTAAAGCTATGGAAATTACCTATCCTCGTATCGTTGAGATAGATAGTATCATTAGATACTCTGGCATCAATCGCATCAAAGAGACGAATTTGTTGTTCGGCAGCAAAGGCTATAAACTTGAATATTGTGGTGTCGGGGGATTGTGTATCGATATTTTGATAAATAACTCTGTAATCTACTGTATCCCAGCCACGATTAAGTGGTGAATAGGTGAATCTCCGGAACTTATAATCATAAATATTATTAAAATCAGGCGAATCATCAAGATCAGTTCGCGCAAATTCTCCATCAACTACGTTGTTTGATGTATAAAAAACTTCTTCTTGTAGAATTTTTAACTTGCTTGGAGTATTACTCTGGAGCTTGACTATATAATCAATAGGCGTTACCGGATTAATATAAATAGAATCTATCTGAGCTACATTTTCAAGAAAATTTAGGTCTTGGGTTGTTTTTTTTATCCGCAAAAGAAATTCTTTGTAATAAGTCATTTCTTCTTTTTTGGAAGGAACAGAAATCAAATTTGAGGGAAAGAGACCTATTTTTAGTAGTGCAGTTTTGTGCCCAGGAGGATATTTTGTATAGTCCGCATTAGGAGTATATCTAATAATTATCCGCTGAGTAGATTTGGGAGAAATTATTATTGGACTTGCGTTTTGAATGCTAAATTCTTCAAAATCAACACTTGTTATATTACTTGGTGCGCTGATTATTAGCGAAGGATTGATTTTCTCTAATTTATAACTAATAGCATCGTTGTTAGTTATTTCAAATGTAGTCTCTATATAATTAGGGAACTTAGCCATTCCTAATGAAATAGTATCATTGTCTTGGCTAATGTTACGAATCTTAACATCAGCAAAAGCAGAAGTTGAAATAATCAATAAAGCAATGAAATATTTTAAGTGATTTTTCATAGCTTAGTATTCGATTTGTGTTCCTAGATCTATTTCTTCCAAAACTGAGCTGACTTTTAGACATTCCGACAAATCACCATTGAATACAATTGCTTTGCCACGAGTATGCACCTCCCATGCGAAGGCTTCGCCCTGCTCCATAGTGCAGTTAATAGCCTTCATTAATTGAAAGATCACATCTTCGAAAGTATGTACATCATCATTAAATAATATTACCTTCGCCGGAATATTTAATGTCGTAGTTTCGTCTATCTCGCATATCGTTAATTCTTGTGTCTCTTGGTCTATGTTTGTCATTTCGAATCTTCTAATAAATCATACATTTTAATACAGTCTACAAAAATAAGAAATTATCAGGAAATAAATGACATTGATATGCTACTCTAAACCTTACTTCTGATTATTTGCGATAAATTCCTCTACTTCTGGCACGCCACCTTGGTATATTAAATATCCGTTGCTTGGTTCTCTTTCTGTAGTCTCTCCATTAATTGGAGTGAGCATTATTTTCTTTACTTCTTCGAGGTCTTGAGTTTGCCCAAGTGCCCAACCGAGTTTCATATACGCTACTTCAGGAAGCATATTTGCGAGTGGAACAACGCCGAGCTGAAGCATTTCGCGTCCTGTTTCATAAACATACATTTGGACGTATCCCCAAAGGGTTTGAACAGTCATATAAACACCGACTCCAGCTTCTTGGCATCTTTTTAGAGCAGGGTAGAGTGGTTTATTTACGTGCCCAAGTCCCGTTCCAGCTATTACAATACCCTTATATCCATTTTGTATAAGAGAATCAATCATATCTGGCTTCATATCTGGATAGTAATAAACGATTGCGATTCTATCATCAAATACTGGAGTAATGATTACTTCTTTATCTTTTCTACGGCGTTTATAATCCTCGCGGATTGGAGTAATCTTATCTCTATTTACCATAGCTATTGGAATATCACCAATTGTGCGGAAGGTCGAGCGATACGAAGAGTGCATTTTGCGAACTCGAGTGCCGCGATGAAGCAAGCCATAAGAATCAGATGTAGGACCGAACATACAAACCAT
>CAZGXC010000052.1:0-15315 GCA_964529535.1 uncultured Hyphomicrobiales bacterium
ATACCGCAGATGTCCCTCGTTAAGCCGACTGGCGCATTCTATGCTATGCCTACTGTCCATGTTCCAGATGATAATAAATTCTCCGTAGATCTATTAAGAGCTACTGGAGTTATAACCGTTCCGGGTAATGGCTTTGGTCAAAAGCCTGGCACAAGCCACTTCCGCTTTGTAATCCTTCCACAGGAAGAGATATTATCAAAAGCTATTAACTTGATTGGCGATTTCTTAGCTTCATATAAACAATAATTTATGAGCTAATAATTTACAAGCTAAAAATTATAGGAATAATACTTATTATTTCTATAAAGCTAAGCAATATCAAGATACACAAACTCCCTTTAAGTATAAATGCTTAAAGGGAGTTTATCATTTTGATGTTTATAATTTTACAACTTATAAAACAACTCTGGACTCAAATGCTCGGGCAATAGTGGCATCGTCTGTAAATTCTAATTCGCCACCGATTGGCATTCCTCTCGCAAGTCGCGTCATTTTAATATCAAGAGGACGCACGATTTTAGAGATATACTGCATGGTAATCTCCCCTTCCACACTCGCATCAAGAGCAAAAATCAGCTCCTCGACACTACCAAGCCTTTGAATCAATTCCTGTAGCTTAATATCTTGTGGCGATACCCCATCAAGAGGGTTAATCAAGCCGTGCAGAACGTGATACAGACCTTTGAACTCATTTGTCTTCTCGATTGCCAGGACATCATTCGGTTCCTCTACCACGCAAATAACGTGCTTCTGGCGTGTTTCGGAAGCGCATATCGGGCATGGATCTGTCTCTGTATAATTATTGCATTGGGAGCAATACTGAACATTGTCCTTCAGTTTTTTCATCGTATCTGCGAACTTATGGACGAAATCTTTCTCTCGCTTTAATAAAAAATATGTCAAGCGTTGAGCTGTCTTTCTTCCGACACTTGGAAGCGAGGCAAAATATGCCACCATTTCCTCTATCGTTTCTGAAGTGTATTGCATTGATTATAGACCTAAATTTAATCCAGGTATATTTGGAATCATCGACGACACTGACGATAGCTCCGCTTTTAGCTTTTCGCCCAATTCCCTTGTAGCATTCGTAATTGCTCCGCGCACGAGGTCTTGCAGCATTTCAGCATCTTTTTCTTGGAACAATTCAGGACTGATAAATACTTCAGTCGCCTGATAATTTCCGTTCATTTTTACTCGGACCATTCCGCCGCCGGATTCGCCCGTAGCAATGATATTTGCAGATTGAGCTTTGATTTTCTCAATTTCACTTTGCAAATTTCTTGCTTTTTCCATCATTTCAGAAATATTGAAATTCATTATATTTTTTTCCAATAATAAATAATAATCTACGTTAATCAAGGAATATAGTTCACTCGATTTTGGACTATAATACACGAATTAGGCAACAATTAATTATTAAATATATATCTGAAAGGCAAAAAAATGGGAATATTCGATAGGATTTCCGATATTTTTAAATCAAATGTAAATGATGCCCTCGATAAAGCAGAAGATCCGGAGAAAATGCTCAAGCAAATGGTCATCGAAATGGAGGAATCTGTTAACAAGGCGACTTTAGCAGTAGCAAACGCTATCGCTAATGAAAAATCCCTCGAAAGAAAATTAGAAAAAGCAAAAGCTGATTCTACTGAATGGGAACAAAAAGCTGTAAAAGCTCTACAAGCTGGCAGAGAAGACTTAGCAAAAGGTGCTCTCGAGAAAAAGAATATTGCTCAAAAGAACGTAGCAGACCTCGAGCCAATTTATAAGCAAGCAAGCGAAACTGCCAACAAATTACGCGGACAACTAAACTCCCTGAAAGCTAAATTGGACGAAGCTCGCAGTCGCCAAAGCACTTTGATTGCGCGCTCGCAAGCTGCCAAAGCCCAAAAAGATATTAATGCGACTTTCGCTGGAGTTGGCTCCGATGCTTTCGGAAAATTCGACAAATACGAAGGAAAGATCGAGCAATTGGAAGCTCAAGCTACTGCTTATGGTGAATTAGCTGATGAAAACGTCGGCTTAGATGAGCAATTCAAAATGCTCGACGCAAGCGGAGTAGATGATGAATTATTGCAACTTAAAGCAAAAATGGGAATGCTCCCTCCTGCATCTGAAGAAAATACTGAAAACAAATAAGAGAAAGAGAGTATCCAAATGAATATCACAAATAATCCACAAATTCAAACTTCAGACGAGTTAATACAAAAGACTATCGTCGATGTAGAAGCTATTCTGAAAGACAAATATCCGAACTATATGCGCTTTGAAAATGGAGCATATACTATTTCTCGTGGATCTACTCAATTAATGATTATCATTAGACCATATACTGATGACGACACCTGCATCGAATGCACTGCAAACGTTGTGAATGGTGCGAAAATCACTAACGAACTAATGCAATTCCTACTAAGAAAAAATGCAGAATTGCACTTCGGTGGATTTGGTCTATTATTTGACGGCACGATTATCTTCTCTCATTCAATTTCTGGGGCGAACCTCAATCCGAATGAATTAACGAATACTATCAATGCTGTCGGCACTATTGCTGATTATTACGACGACTTATTAGTCCAAGAATATGGCGGCAAACGCGCCTGCGATTTAAATCAAGAATTATAAGAAACGATAAGTTTTTAATAATAATATCATTAATGATAGCCTTCGATATTTTTTTTCGGAGGCTATTTCATTATTAATCAAAAAGAGTAAAGTATATCACTCCAAAAAAGCACTGTGAATATTAATTCTATAATTCTATTTTCTATTTTATTGAATTCATTTATCACTTTATTAAACTCATTTACCACAATATTAACTAATTTCCCAACTAATACGTTAATCTATACTTCAAATTAATAATTAGATAGAATAAGAATTGTATAATAAAACTGTTATAGATAATGGATTGCGAATAGTCTCGTATCAAATACCGACTGCACAGTCGTATTCTCTGGGCGTATTCGTTAATTCTGGATCAAGAGATGACTTTGAGAATTGCGAGGGAATTGCGCACTTTTTAGAGCATTGCGTCTTCCGCAGAACACGGAACAAAACATCTAAAAAAATATCGAGAGAATTTGAGAATTTGGGGGCATATACAAATGCTTTCACGACGAAGGAAATTACTTGTTTCTATGTGCGCGCATTGCCCGATAATTTCAGTAAAATTCTTAAGCTGATCTATGATATTACCATCACTCCCGTATTCGCGGATAAAGATATTGATAAAGAGAGAAAAATCATCAACGAGGAAATTAAATCTTATTATGATGACCCCGAAGAGCTGATACTCGATTATGCCGATGATATTATCTTCAAAGATTCATCTTTGGCGCATCCGATAATTGGCACGGAGGAATCCATCGGAAATATTAATAGTCAAAAATTAGGCGAATTTCACCAGCAACACTTCGAGCCACAAAATATGCTCATCTCCGTTGTTGGGAATTTCGATCATAATAAATTAGTGGATAAAATCTCCAAAGTCTTTAATTACCCTAATAATCAACATTTCGAGAACAATAGAGCAATATCGACATATTCGCCCGACACCAAGCAATTTGATATGGAATATGCCCAGAATCACTTCCTATATTGCACGAGATCTTGCAATTACTCCGCAGATGAGAAATATTCACTATCGGCACTAAACTTCTTGCTCGGAGAGGGAAACAGCTCCAGACTCAATCTAAATCTACGCGAAAAGCACGGCTTGGTATATACGGTATATTCAAATGTGCAACTATATACTGATACTGGCGTATTCAGCATTTATGCCGGAAGCGAAAATAAGAATATCGGGAAAATTCAGAATATCATCGAAAGCGAGATGCTGAAGCTATCCAAGGATAAAATCACTGAAAAGGAATTATTTTTAGCCAAGCAACAGCTAAAATCCGCCGCCGTGATGTCCATCGAAAGCTATTCAGACCTAATGCAGGACATCGCCAAGTGCGAACTAATGAACCAAGCATACCTAAGCACAGAGGATATTTACCGAAAAATAGATAGTATTAGCACAGATGAAGTAAATAATATTATCGAAAAATATATGAATTTGGATAAATGGTCAAAAATAATTTTTAAAATAAATTGAAATAATGTATTTTTGTAGCATATTTTTATAATTAATTAACAATATACAATGAACACCTTTAAAACTCTAAGACAAATGCTAATGATTAGCTTCGTGCTGTTATTAGCTGTATATAGCGGAAACGCCGCTGGAAACCAACACTTTAAAGCAAATGCACAGGCTTCTAAGCTTGAAATAAAGGCAGGAGAAGTCTTTTCTGTAAAGCTAACTATAAACTTCGAAGCTAAATGGCACTCCTACGGCACTCGCAAAATCGTCGGTGCAGATGGATTCGGTCCTGAGCAAACAGTAATAAAAGTTGAGCCAAAATCTATGGCTACAATCGAAGGCAAAATGAAATTGCCAAAGATGATAAAGCACTTCGACGAAGCTTTTGAAACAGAAGTGGATTATTTACCACAAAATACTGTTATCGAAATACCGCTAAAAGCTAAAAAAGATTTAGACTTACGCAAAGAGAAATTAAACGTCGTTGTCCACATGCAACAATGCGACAATACTACCTGTTTGCCACCAGAAGACTTTAAAATCTCTCTTAGCCAAAGCACATACACTTCAACAATATTAAATGGCGAACAAGCAAGTCAAGGCGAAGAAGCCTCTACTGAAAATGCAGAAGCTGTTACTCCAGAATCATCGAATAATGATCCAGCACTTGCTCCAGCGCAAACAGCTCAAAATGGCGGAATCGCAGCAGAACCAGCCAAAGATGCTGCCGCTACCAAAGGCGATGCTCCTGGCTTCTTAACTACTTTACTATTATCGATGCTCGCAGGATTGGGCGCATTCATCACTCCTTGCGTCTTCCCTATGGTGCCTATCACTGTATCTTTCTTTACAAAGAGAAACGAACAAGCCCCCGGCAAAGGATTGCGCGACGCACTCGTTTATGCGCTCGGCATAATTTTCTCATTCACTTTGCTTGGCGTCCTCGTGGCAGGATTGTTGGGTCCAGCAGGAATGCAGACATTAGCAGCCAGCCCTTGGTTTAATATTGCAATCGTGGGTATTTTCTTACTATTTGGCTTCAGCCTCTTCGGCGCATACGAATTACAGTTGCCAACTTCTTGGACTAATAAATTAAATTCAAAGAGCAACAGCACTTCAGGCGTAGCAAGCGTAATATTAATGTCCGTTACTTTCGCACTTACTTCATTCTCTTGCACAGGACCTCTCGTAGCAGCAGCATTAGTAAGCGCATCTCAGGGCGAATGGTTCTACCCAATCGTTAGTATGCTTGGCTTCTCTTCTATGTTGGCATTACCATTCTTCTTCTTGGCATTATTCCCAGCAGCATTGAACAAATTGCCTCGCGCTGGTGGTTGGATGAATAACGTAAAAGTAATTCTTGGCTTCATCGTGTTAGCCGTTACTTTAAAATACCTCAACAATGCACTATTAGTATGGAATGCAGAAATCCCACGCGATTTATTCCTATCTATTTGGATAGCAATAGCACTCCTTTGCACATTATATGTTCTCGGAGTATTCAAGACCAATCACGACGCTCCGGTCAATGGAGTAGGCGTAAGCCGTATTCTATTTGCGATGCTATTCGGCACATGGATGATATTCATGGTATCCGGTTTGGGAAGCAGTCGCCAGCTTGGATTCTTGGAATCAATGCTTCCGATGCCTGCAGAAGAGCCTGCTGCCCTCGTAATCGCCGGCGTTACTACTGATGCCCCAGCACCAAGCGAATGGTTGCATTCATACCCAGAAGCTCTTGCCGACGCAAAAGCAAACGGAAAGAACATATTAGTAGACTTCACTGGAAAGACTTGCACTAATTGCAAAATGATGGAGAAGAAACTCTATCCAAATCCAAAAATTCAGGAACTATTTGCTAAATACTCTCGCGCTAAATTATATACTGATGTGCAAGAGAACAAGGATTTTCAGCTTAAGAAATTCAACACTGTAGCATTGCCATTATACGCAATTATCGACCCAAATACAGAAGCAATAATCGCTACAATTGATTATACTGACAATGCCGAGAAATTCATTGAATTTTTGAATAAAGGCATAAAATAATAAGTATATAATATCAACAAAGTATTACTGCAAAGCCCGCTAAATAGTGGGCTTTGCTATTTTAAAGCTGTCTTCAATCTTTATTTGAACTATATTTTTTAAAATATCTGCCGATAATACTGTTTGGCTATGTTTAATTTAATAAAAGACAAAAATGAAGAAAATTTTTATCCTAATTGCTACCTTCCTTTGTATTTATTCAAATACAATATCTCAAGAACAATCCAATGTAGCTAAGAAAAGTAATTGGAAAATGATAGCAAATATCCAATATGTAACTCAACATTATTGGCGAGGTCTTGGTAAGGGACCCATTTTTGCAAATTCCCCTGCTTTTGAGCCGAGTTTAACCTTTACTGATGGTTCTTGGAATATGGGCGTAATGACTGGCACATCTTTCGACAATATCTACGCAGCTGTTGTGCCTTGGATATCATACTCACCAATCAAAAATTTGAGTATAGGAATATGGGATATGTATTCGCCGGGTTCTAAATTCTGGGAAACTGATCCATTAGATTTCTAATTAGCAAGTTCCAAGCATTGCGTCGATGCGATGATTACATATAAATTTGATTTTAATTTGGGACTTAAAGCAGCAACTCTATTTCTCGGAGGCGATGACCCAGATAAAGATGGAAAAGCGAATTACACAAGTTACCTTGAGGCAAATTACTCATACGCGTGGGGACAGTTCTCTACATACGTTGCTGTCGGTGCTACGCCTTGGAAGGGATTATATTCCCGCAACAAAGCTGGAATCGTAAACGTAGAAGCTAAATTCCAATATAATTTCGTTGCTTACGAAAAAGTATCTATTCCAATATATGTCCGCACATGCTACAATCCAATTGCTGATTATTTCCAATTCGTAGCTGGTGCGTCGGTAATTCTGCCGTTTGACTTATAATTTATGTTGAAACCAATAAAACAACACCCTACCAATCAAGGATATTGCTTGGTAGGGTGTTTTAGTATTTATTCAGAACTTTTATTCAGAGTATATATTATTCAGAAGTATTACTCAGAGAATTTACTCATGAGGGGTAGGTTACTTACAAATAATTGTGCAGGTTAGGTTCTTTCCTGTGCCACTCCAAAGCTGTGCCGAGACAGTTCCGCTCCCTTTTAATATTGCTCTAATGCCTTTGCTGTGCAGAATATTAATAGCGCGCCGAGATGTCATACCCACTACATTTGGTCGAATGGCTTCCAAGGTTTGCGTCTGTGGATCGCTCGCATTATCGTATCCGAAATAGATTGTAGTGTTTTTATAAACCTTTGAGCCGGCTGCGGGATCTTGGCGAATAATTACTTTTCTGGAATTGGAATCATTTGAAGCTGGAATAAAACCATATATTTTCATCAAAAAATAAGCATCTTTGAACAATAAACCCTTGAAATTCGGCACAATTACGCTATCCGAATGCGCAAAGGCTTTGCCTGTATTATTTATGATGATACTCGGTTGAATAGAGATCCATCGCTGAGCAATATTTCTAAAAATTGGAGCAGCTACGGAGCCACCATAATAGTTATTTTGAGGTTTATCGAGGATCACGACCATTGCTAATTTCGGATTATCCGCTGGGAAAAAACCAGCAAAAGAGGCAGTATATTGCTTGTTTTGATACGAGCCATTGCTGGGCTGTGCCTGTCTTGCCTGCGACTTTGATACCATTGATTTTAGCATTGATACCAGTTCCATTATTTACTACGTTGATGAGTAGCGAAGTAACTTTCTTGCTCGTCTCTTCAGATATTACATTCCTGATTTTCTGGGGACTATTTTCGATAATCTTATCGCCGTTTGGGTTGAAGACATTCTTTACAATAAATGGCTTATAAAGATTCCCTTGATTGGCTACAGTGGCATAAACCATCGCAAGCTGAAGCGGAGTAAGGGCAATTCCATAACCATATCCAGCGAACATTCGGGCAGAAGCATCAAATTGCTCTACGTTTTTCAGCTTTCCAGTTATCTCGCCGGGTAGTTCAATCGCTGTGCTGATACCGATTCCGAAGTCTCTTATATATTTATAGAAAGTATTTTCTGGTAATCTTAGTGCTAAGTTAGATAGCACGATATTGCTTGATTTCGCGAAAGCCTCGCGGAAAGTAACCCTTCCGATTGGATGATCATCAATAATCGTATGGTCTTTATATTGTAGCGAGCCATTCATTCCATTTACCATATCCTCTTCGTGAATTAACCCCTCTTCGATGGCAGCTGCAGCGGTAATCGTTTTGAATGTAGAGCCGGGTTCGTAAAGATCGCATATTGCGCGATTCTTCAATGTATTTGGGTCGCTGGCGCAAAACTACGACGGGACTGCCCGAATTGCGACGGCGACCACGGTGCCTGATTCAGCGTTGGAGTTAATTACTCCCTGCTTCAGCTCATATTCCACTATGCGTTGCAAAATAATATCAATTGTTAATTGAATAGAATGCCCATGCTTTGGCTCTACTCGTGGCAAATCTGCCATCGGACGCAAATGCCCGAGCGCATCGCGATTCATAATCGCATATCCATCAGTGCCGCGCAGAATAGAGTCGTAAGCTAATTCAATGCCAATCAATCCTTTGTTGTCAATATTTGTAAATCCGATAGTTTGCGACGCCGCATCGCCAAATGAATAGTTTCGGGCTGGCTCTTTCTTGATTATAAATCCATTGCTATCTTCGAATTTCAATAACTCTAAAGCTACTGCGCCGCTGATATTTCGGGCTAACCAAAGGAATGAAGTTTTGTTGGAAGTAATTTTATTGACTATCTCGGCTTTATTATCATTTGTTACTTTGGCTACTGCCGTCGCTATGGAGTCAATTAATTCTGGATCTTTCAGCACTTTGGGATCAATAGCGAAGGAAAATCTGGAAATAGTAGAGGCGATGACCCTGCCATTCCTATCATAAATATTTCCACGAACTGCTTTAAGGACTACTTTTGATTCATGCTGTTGGACGGCTTTTGCCTTATAATAATCATAATCAACTACTTGAATTTGGAATAGCTTCATCAAGACAATGAATAGACCGATAGTAATCCCCGCAAAAACGAGGTAAACTTTCCAGATTTTTTTCTTAATCGGGAGGTCGTCTTTTGGGTTGTTTTCTATGTTCCTTCTATTGAAAAAGATATTATTCATTGTCGCTCTTGGTGTCCTTAGGATTTTGATTATCTGAAATGTTGTTATCTTTATTATTCTCGTTAGTCTCGATGTTATCCAAGAACTGCGGAGCATCTTTGGATTGAACAAGGCCCAGTTTATCTTTTGCAATAATAGTGATTCTCTCGGGAGATTCCAAGTAGTTAATCTCTCGCTTCAGGATCTCATTTTTTTGTTTAATTTCTCCCAATTCTTTTTGTAGATTTTGTATTTCATTTAATGAGCTATTTACGGTTACCACAGATACTGTAAAAATCAGCAATACGATTGCTATCGCTGCCGTGATGGAAATCAAAGTCCAGCGATTAATAGAGAAACGCGTTGCTTTCTTTGTTTCTTGAATATGCTCAAATTCTTTTTCTACGAGTTTTTCGGGGGTGCGTGATTTTTGGTATTCTTCACTTCCGATATTTTTGATATATTTGCTCATCGAATATTCGGGTCAATTATCTAATAAAATTCTACGAACTACAAAAATAAGAATTATAGTTTAAATAATGATGAAATACGCAGAAATATGAGCAAATAAAATTGATTTTAAGGAAGTGGCGGCAGAGGATTGCCGCCACAGCTTGATATGATTATATAAAGTAAATGAATGATAAAACAGCACGATAATTGGTAACTGTCTCTAAATCAAAGAATTTATTTTTATTTTTGTTATCCATTTTTCCCCAGATACCAGTATTAGCCTCTAATTCAATTCCCCAGCGGAATTTCCCGATATTGTGCATAATGCGAGGAGAAATCTTCAGCAGACTTGATAAATCTCTCAAATCTTTGCGGATTGATTTAGAATAATATGTTTGAGTGGAGTTGTCGCTACTTCCTAAGTTCTTCATATATCCAGCATATACGCCAAATACAATATCCTTACCGTATGACACATCAGCCCAAGAAACTATTTGATTAAATGGAGTATAATCCATGTATCTATCGTCTTGAGTTCTGATGGCATATCCAGTTGTGTTAAGGAAGTCGGAGTAGTTTTGTCCATACATTCCCATTGCGCGGAATTTGAAATCGCCAGCATTTAATCTAAATAGAGCGCTCAATCCATAAGTCCCAAGTTTTTTGGATTCAATACTTTCATTTTGCTTGTTTACCAAGCCAGCATTCGGTTGAATCACTTTATAAGCAGCGTTAATACTGAATCCAATAGTCTTATCATTATATTTAAATCCTGCGCCTAATTCAGGAATACCGCTGTTTCGCAAGTATTTATTAGAAGCTCCATCGGGACCAATACTGGAGAAATCTCTCTGATACATTGCCGCAGCGAAGAAACTGATTTCCTTGCTCGCATTAAAAGTATAGCGTAGCTGTGGGTTTCTTGCTCCGGAATTGAAGGTGATTGATGTCATCGGAGTCAATGTAAGGGCGGTAACATCCGTATCATACAGAGCATGCCAAAATTGCCCAGCTTTGATATTTGAGCTCCCAAAATTAAGATCTACGTAAGCATGTCGAAGCCTAAGGCTGTTCATATCGCTGTTGCTTGAGCCGAACCAATCCACCTCTACAAAAGCACCAACTTTTGCGCCAAGCACTTCGGGACCGGTAAATTTGAAGCTTGTTCTGGTAAGAATTGGTAGCATTCCAAATTTCAATCTACTGTTTAAATCTATGTTATCAGCCGTCATTTGCTTTGGTAGTGGGAACGCAGAGCGGATACCTTCGCGCATTTCAAAGCTTTCTCTGGTGTCCATAAAGACATCATTGCGGACGAATCCACCAATTTCTAAATTATAATCTCCATCTCCAAATTTTAGCGTAGCTAATAGATTTGATTGCGTCAAGGCAAGCAATAAGAATAAGTAAATGACTTTTTTCATACAAAAACCTATGTATAAGTATTAATAAAATATATCATTATAAAATAACACTTTATATATCGGCATATATAAATGAAAATTAAGTTTGTGTTAAGAAATCATTAAAAATAATTATTATGAGCATTTCAAATTCTTTTCTGAATGCTCTATTATTCAGCAATAAAGCAATATTATAAGCGTCGTTTTAGTATTATTCTAAATATAAATATCAAAAATAATATGAAAAAGATTGGAACACATAGAACTGAAAATATGCCCGTATCTATATTTTCTACAATGAGTATGCTGGCAAATGAATATAAAGCTGTAAATCTTGGGCAGGGATTTCCCGATTTCGATGGTCCTGCGTGGATAATGGACGAAGCGTATAAAGCGATGAAAGAAGGAAAAAATCAGTATGCGCCTTCGCAGGGAATATATTCCCTACGCAAAACACTCAAAGAGCTTTACAAAGAAAATTATTACCTCGATATCGAAATAGATGATATTACCATCACTGCTGGGGCAACGGAAGCCCTGTATTCAACGATTAATGCTTTAATCGAAGATGGCGACGAAGTTGTGATGTTTGAACCATTTTACGATGCTTACCACGCAAATGTGATTCTATCGGGTGGAATACCAAAATATGTTACTTTGCATAAACCAGACTTCTCCTTTAGCGAGGAAGAGCTGCGCCAAGCTATCAGCGAAAAGACAAAAATGCTTATCCTGAACAACCCGCATAATCCGAGCGGAAAAGTCTATTCTAAATCTGAATTGGAAATAATAGCAAAAGTGGCGATTGAAAAAGATTTGCTCGTGCTAAGCGATGAAGTATATGAATATCTAACTTTCGAGGGGGCTACGCATATCCCTATCGCTTCCATTAATGGAATGAAAGAAAGAACTATTACTATTTCTTCCACGGGGAAAACTTTCGGATTGACTGGCTGGAAAATTGGATATACAATAGCTTCGGAAAGCATTACGAAAGCGATTCGCAGCATTCACCAATGGACTACTTTCGCTGTAAATACTCCGGGGCAACACGCAATGGCATTCGCTTTCCAAAATATAAAAGAATATTTACCTGAATTTAGGGATACATATTTACGCAAGCGCAAGCTAATGCTCGATGAATTAAGCAAAACAAAATTCAAAGCATTCGCTCCAAAAGGTAGCTATTTTATGTTCGCCGAGATCCCAAATGGAATTAATGATATGGATGCGGCGATGGATTTAGTGAAGCGTTGCCAAGTAGCCACGATTCCGCCGTCTGTTTTCTATGGTAAATCTGATGAAGGACAAACTATGCTTCGATTATGCTTCGCAAAGCAAGACGAAACTATTGTTTCTGGAATTAGGAATATGGCTAAGTTTTAAGCTATTTGATTTGTAATCGCTATTCTATGCTATTCAAATATCTTTTTACTTGGCTACGCAAACTATCCTGAGATGTTTTCACCTCGTAAACCGGTTTAGAAAATTGCGGATCAAAGAATAGCTGCAATTTAATCTTGCTATCGTTATGCTCCAAGATGTATTTTGTCAACGCATCTTGATTATCGATTACAGTATTTCTATACTTCTTGATATTACTAATAATATCCCAATAGGAGCTTGCTCCAATATAGCAATATCCTGTTGTTAACTTACTACTCTTGGCAAATGAAGTGATTTGCTTTTCATATTTTGCTATTTTGTCAGATTCTTCGAGGATATAGGAAATATCATCTACATTAATCGTATCAAGTTCGCCAACCTTTCCACTGGCGCGAAGCTCTTCCTTAATGATTTTAGTAGCAACGCTTTCATTAAGATAAATAGGAGTGATAAGCACTCCAGCAAGCGAACCTGGAAATTCACAAGCATTCAGAGATAGCGCAGCAGAGACCATCACCATTAATTTAATTTTGTTGTATTTCGTAACTGTTCTGCTGTCATCTTCTTGGGATTCAGCATATTTTGGCTTCGAATACTCAAATTTTGGATTAATTTGCATAATATTTTCCTTTCTTCTTTTATCTTCTATATATTAGGTATACTTGAAAAATAAAAATGAGTGACAAAAATAATTATTAAATCAATTATTAAATTTGATTGTATTAATTATTCTGGAATAGCTATCTCGTAATACAAATCCTTTGCTGGAGCAGGCAATTCCCTTTTTAATATCCAAGGATTGAGCATCTTCACGTCTTTATACGTTGTGCCATGCTCCTTCGCCCATTGAGCTAAATTTGGAACAGCTTTCTCTTCTTTCACTAACTTTACTTTTGCCGGTTTATACAACTGCTCTGGTTTTAGCATAAATCCATATTTCTCGGGATTTGTCATAATTTCCTTAATTACAACTATCCTGAAAATATAGCGCGATGTTTCCTCATTCAAGAATAGATCGAAATAATTATCCTCGCCCTGGAAGCTCATATTTTCATTTACGCCATATTGCCCCATATTATACGAAGCAGCCGAGCTGATCCAAGATTTAAATTTCTGGTAGCCTCTTTTTAGATATTCTACCGCTGCATAAGTGCTTTTTATTTCGTCTCGCCTCTCGTCAACAAACTCATTCACTGTCATTCCATAAGAGCGCGCAGTGCCTTCCATAAATTGCCATAAGCCCATAGCACCCTTGCCACTTCGCGACATATAAAGAGCCGACTCCGCCACGGAAAGGAATTTCAAATCATCGGGCGCATTTTGCTCCTTCA
This sequence comes from uncultured Hyphomicrobiales bacterium, assembly GCA_964529535.1. Classification (GTDB taxonomy): domain Bacteria; phylum Bacteroidota; class Ignavibacteria; order Kapaibacteriales; family UBA2268; genus CALLXS01. Next base: position 13,844 of record CAZGXC010000052.1, read on the forward strand.
ATACCTTTTCAAACAAAGGGAAATATCTGCCGGAGCGTTTCATATATAAGATGATTTGCCCTTGCTGCTGCAAAAGCAAGTAAAACTCTCGCTCCACTCTTTCGCGAACCTCTTCGTTCTCTATTGGTATTCTCTCCCCACAAAATGTTAAATTTTGTGGCAGGTCTATCGATGATAGAAAGGCATTATAGTGCTGGGGATATTCCTTGTATGCCTGGCTACGCAACTGATTGGAGTCATTGCAAGCAGTAAAGGAAAAAAAGACTACGACGATGAGTATTATTTTATTTTTCATTATGCTATTTTTCATTATGCTATTTTTCATTATGCGATTATTCATTATTAGCTTTGTTCAAATATTCATTATTCAAAATTAGTTATTTTTTGCCTGAATATCTATTATTAATTGATTGAAATCCTTATCATCTAAAATGTATTTTTTATTACAGAATTGGCACACCAATTCGTTGTGTTTATCGGCTTGCATAGATGTTATTTCATCTGCACCAAGCGTCATTAATTTCGATAGAAACAGTTCTTTGTTGCATCTACAAAAGAAATCAAGGCGCGTGCTTTTAATGACATTAAAATTAAATGGCAGAATTTCCTTTAATATTTGGTCGGGACGCAATCCTTGGGATAGGAAATCGCTGAATGGCTTAGCATTCCGCACTGCGTTTTGCACCTGCTCGATGTCAGCTTCGCTCGCCCCGGGCATAGCTTGCACGAGCATTCCGCCGGATTGATCAATAAAGCCATTGCTATCAACAGTCGCATCTAATCTAACGAATGACGGGATCTGCTCGGACATCCGCAAATACTCTTCGAAAATATCCTCTATGTTATCTGTGTTAAATTCGATTATCCCCGTAATCGGCTCCGTTTCTCCATATAGTATTCTGCTTATTTTCAGAATCTTTTTATCATCATGTGAATAATCTGAAGCGAATCCGCGAATCTCGCCGATGGTCATTGCCTCGGCATATAATTTGCCGACATTCGCGAAATTCTGCAAATCCACCAATACTCGCTCCTCTCCTTTCAAGAAGGAAGCCATCAAATTTGCGTAAGTGAGCAAGTTGGAATGTGGCAAAGATACCTCCGCCGGATATTGATGATTTTCCTGTGCGGTGCGCGCCAAAGTAGAGTTCTTCACGGCAACGGCACGGAATAAACCATCTTCGGAAATCACTCTGACAGCTCTGTCGCTTAAATTTATTTTTTCAATTTCAAGTTTGTTATCCATAATTAGCCTAAATTTTTATAATTTTGCATTATTAAAAATGGCAAAAATACGAAGTTTTAGGCAATTTATATGGCTGAAATAGTTAAATCGACAAAAAAAGAACGCCTTGGCTGGTATATTTATGACTGGGCGAACTCCGCTTTCTCTACAACAGTAGTAACGGTGTTCATTGGACCATACTTGACTTCTGTAGCCGCAAACGCCTCAGTCGATGGCTATGTCTATC
>CAZGXC010000053.1:0-15029 GCA_964529535.1 uncultured Hyphomicrobiales bacterium
GCTTAAAAAGCGTGGCGTCTCTATCCAGCAGGCATTCAATCAGGTTCATCGCTACACCAAAGAGAGCTATAATGCAGATTTTTCGCTTTTCAAGTTCCTGCAAATATTTGTAATTTCCAATGGCACGGACAGCCGTTATTTCGCCAATACATTGGATAGAAATATGCAGAGCTATGATTTTACGATGACTTGGGCGCGGGCAGACAACACCCCCATCAATGACCTAAAAGATTTCACAGCTACATTTTTCGAGCAGCGCACATTGCTTAATGTCTTGCTCAATTATTCCGTGTTCAACACCAACGAGACCCTGCTGATTATGCGTCCCTATCAAATAGCAGCGACGGAGCGCATTCTTTGGAAAATAGCGAGTTCGCACAATGCGAAGAATTGGTCTAAGCCAGAAAGCGGCGGCTATATTTGGCACACCACCGGCTCGGGCAAAACCCTCACCAGCTTCAAGGCGGCGCGCCTTGCCACTCAGCTTGATTATATACATAAAGTATTCTTTGTAGTGGATAGAAAAGATTTAGACAAGCAGACGGTGCAAGAGTATAAAAAGTTTTCGCCGGAAAGCGTGTTAGGCTCTAATAATACAGCTCAATTAAAGAAGAACATAGAGAGTTTCGAGAATAAAATCATCGTAACGACGATTCAGAAGCTGAACCTCCTGATGAAAGCGGAGAAGAACTTAAAAGTTTATTCCGAAGAAGTAGTATTTATTTTTGATGAAGCGCACAGAAGCCAGTTTGGCGAAGCTCAACGCAATATCCGTTCATGCTTCAAGAAATACTATCAATTTGGATTTACAGGCACTCCAATCTTTACGAAAAATGCGGTCGGTGCGGAAACTACTGCCGATGTGTTTGGTCCGGAGCTTCATAATTACGTAATCACTGATGCCATTCGCGATAATAAAGTGCTAAAGTTTAAGGTGGACTACAACAGCGTAGCCCCACACTTCAAGGATATCGAACGCGAACAAGACGAAGAGATATTAAAAAAAGCAGAAAAAGAGGCATTCATTCAGCCGGCGCGCATCACAGAAATATCAAATTATATTTTGCGCAATTTCAATGAAAAAACGCGGCGCAATGAATCGGGCAATTCCGGCTTCAACGCAATGTTTGCCGTAAGCAGCATCGAAGCCGCTAAGTTATATTACAATGAATTGAACCGCTTACAAAAAGATAGCCCACACCCTCTGAAAATAGCGACTATCTTCTCCTTCGTAGAAAACGAAGTGCAAAAAGCCAAGGGCGACATAGGCGATGAGAGCTTTGATGCAGAAGGCTTAGATAAAACTTCGAAGGAGTTTTTAGTCAAAGTCATCAGAGACTACAACAAAATGTTTAATTCAAATTACAACATAGATAATTTTCATAGCTACTATGAAAATTTATCCGATCGCGTAAAAAAGAGGGAAGTAGATTTAGTAATAGTGGTCGGAATGTTCCTGACAGGATTTGATGCACCCACACTCAACACTCTATTTGTGGATAAGAATTTGCGCTATCACGGTTTGCTGCAAGCCTATTCTCGCACTAATCGTATTTATAACGCCAACAAACCTTTTGGGAACATCATTACTTTCAGAGATTTACAACAGGCAACCATCGATGCCATCACTCTATTTGGCAATAAAAACACTAAAAATATTCTTTTAGAGAAAAGCTTTGAAGAATATATGAGGGGCTTCACAGACGAGATAACGGGAGAAATCAAAAGAGGTTATGTAGAAATAACTAAAGAATTAAAGACAAAATTCCCAGATCATTCCAAAATAGAGACAGAACAAGATAAAAGAGACTTTGTGAAGGTATTCGGTGAATATTTAAGATCTGAAAACGTATTGCGGAACTATGATGAGTTCTCTCATCTCCTGGCAATGAGAGGAATAGACAAGAATAACCCAGAAGAACTTAAGGAATACCAAGAAAAGAACTTCATCAGCGAAGAGCAATTAACAGCATTGAAAAAAATCGATCTATTAACAGAAAGAGCTGTGCAGGATTATACCTCCAAATACAATGATATACGAGAATGGATAAAAAATCAAGAGCATGAAAAAGGCAAGAACCAATTAGAAATTAATTGGGGCGATATAGTATTTGAAGTTGAGCTACTTGAATCTAAAGAAATAAACTTAGATTTCATACTCGACCTTGTAAAGGAATACAATGATAGCACATCTACAAAGGAAGAGCTAATAGCCGAGATCAAGAGAATTGTTAGATCCAGCTTGGGTCAGCGCGCAAAAGAGAATTTGCTAATCGATTTTATCAACGATACGGATATTGATGCCATAATAGAAACCCCAGGCGTAACAGATGCTTTCTTCGCTTATGCGAGAGAAAGGCAGCGTTCGGAGGCTATTGAGCTAATCCAAGAAGAAAACCTGAAAGAAGTAGAAGCCAAGCGATATATAACAGATTCGCTCAAGAGCGGATTTGCCAGCGAAAACGGGACCGAACTTAATAAACTCATACCGGAAATTGGTCCGCTACACCCAGAGTATTTAACAAAGAAACAGGGAGTATTTCGCAAGATTTCCTCGTTTGTCCAGAAATTCAAAGGTGTAGGTGGCGACATTTAATTTCTTTCACAGATCTTTAAACTAAAAACATCAACCGCAGAATGATCCCCGCGGTTGATGTTTTTATATACAAGTCTATTTAATATAAAAATTAATGCTTAAAATGCCTGTTTCCAGTGAATACCATAGCAATATTATGCTCGTTTGCTGCTTGGATTACTTCTTCATCGCGGATGGAGCCACCGGGCTGAATGGCGCAAGTAGCACCGCATTCGACTGCTTGCAGAAGGGCATCGGCAAACGGGAAGAAAGCATCAGAGGCAACGGCACATCCCGCAAGCGAGAGCCCCATTTCCTTCGCTTTATTCGCTGCGATAACGGCGGAATCGACGCGGGACATTTGTCCGCAACCCACTCCGAGAGTTCTATCAGCACCAGAATACACGATAGCATTTGATTTAACATGCTTAACTACTTTCCAACCGAATAGCATCTTTTGAATTTCTTCCTCGCTTGGTTGGCGATTTGTAACTACTTTTAAATCCTCACGAGAGACCATCTTAATATCGGAATCTTGCACGAGGAAGCCACCGGCAACGGATTTCACTTCTCTTTTTAGGCTCTTGCGCATTAATTCGTAATTCGCTACTATTAGTCGCCTATCTTTCTTTTTGCGCAGTAATTCTAAAGCATCTTCGTCGATTTCCGGAGCGATTATCACTTCGGTAAAGATTTTATTAATTTCTTCTACCGTAGCAAGATCTAATTTGCGATTAAAAGCAATTATCCCGCCATAAGGAGAAACAGTATCCGAAGCAAATGCCTTTAAATACGCTTCATGAAGCGAATCGGCAGAACCGACGCCACAAGGGTTAGTATGCTTAATAATAGCAGCTGTTGGCTCTGAGAACTCCAAAATCAACCTTGAGACGCTATCAATATCAACGATGTTATTGTATGATAACTCCTTGCCATGCAGATGCTTAAAGATATTGTTGAATTGATTCCCAAATAGCTTTGCGTCTTGGTGTGGATTCTCGCCATATCTCAAATGTTGGATTTCTTTTAGAGGGATTGCGCTTTCCGCTACTTCAGTATTATTAATTTCATTGAAGTAGTTCGCAATTAAAGAATCATAATAAGCAGTATGATTAAATACTTCTCCGGCGAGCTTTTGGCGGAATGCTTCGGAGAGCGTGCCATTGTTATTATTCAGCATTTCGATAATCTCATTGTAATTTTGAGGATTAACGACGGGAGCAGTCCAGAGGTAATTTTTCGCTGCTGAGCGGAGCATAGTTGGTCCGCCAATATCAATATTTTCAATCATTTCTGGGTGCGGCAATTGTTTTTGCAGAGCTGCCTCGAAAGGATATAGATTCACGACTATCATATCAATGGAGCTAATATTTAGCTCTTGTAGGGTATTTACGTGCTCTGGGTTGTTTAAAGCAGCAAGTATTCCGCTATGAATAATTGGATGGAGAGTCTTCACGCGCCCATCTAATATCTCAGGGAACTTCGTAAGTTCTGATATACTAAGAGCTTTGATACCGCTATCGAGCAGAGTTTTCAGAGTGCCACCAGTGGAATAAATAACAATGCCCAGATTTTGTAAGTTTTTCGCAAAATCCACAATACCCGTTTTATCAGAAACAGATATTATCGCATTTTTAATTATATGTTCTTCAGATTTCATATTATTTTTTGATTTTGTATTTAACTATATTTTCTTCAACTATACTAATCCCTACACATCGATGCATGCTCTATCGAAATTTAGCGACCTTAGAACTTCTACTATTTTCATATGCTCGGGATGAATTCTATAGGTATCCAAATCTTTTAGACTTTCGAACTCCACCACCAAAGAGATGTCGGAATTTCGCTTATCTTCAAAGTTTACATTTTCCTTGAACTCAATTCTTTTTATTTGTGGTATTGATTTATACAGATTATTGAATGAATCTCGCAGAAATTCCAATTTTGATTCGAATAAGCGCATATCCGTTTTATCTGTTATTTTCCACATTACAATATGAGTCAGCATATTATTCACCTTTCTTTATTATTTATTATAGGTTATTCTTTATAAATGATATTCTATCATGTTAATTATTTAATTCTATTTCCAGCAACCCAAACCTGCTTCACGTGATTTATACCAAAATGATATAGCATTTCAATATAAGTTGGGGAATCAATTACGATGAAATCGGAGTCTTTGCCATCTGCCAAAGAGCCTTTTCTATCACTGATGCCGAGTGCCTTAGCTCCATTCATCGTAGCGGCGGAAATCGCCTCTTCTGCCGTCATTTTCATATTAATGGTAGCGAGGGACATCACGAGCTGCATATTTTGAGTATAGCAAGATCCCGGGTTGCAATCAGATGCAAGGGCGGTAATCGCGCCCGCTTCGATTATCTTCCGTGCCGGAGCGTATGGCATTCTGATGAAATATGCAGTGCCGGGCATCATCGTAGCTACTGTGCCTGCCTGCTTCATCGCCTCAATACCTTTATCCGAAACGAATAATAAGTGATCTGCTGAATATGCTCCTACCTCAGCTGCGAGGTCAGCGGCATCAACGCAAGCCATTTCATCAGCGTGAACACGTATTTTAAAGCCTAATTCTTTTGCTTTATTGAAGATACGTCTGCCCTGGTCTGTCGTATAATATCCTTCATCGACGAAGGCATCGCAAAATTCTGCCAATTTCAATTCCGCTACTTTTGGCAACATTTCATTACAAAGCAAATCAATATAGCCCTCCCTATCGTTTTGATATTCAGGTGGGAAATCATGCGCCCCCATGAAAGTAGTTGTGATATGTATTGGCAACTTTTCTTTTAGCACTTTAATTGCTTCGAGCATTTTTAATTCTGATTCAGTTGATAAGCCATATCCAGATTTAATTTCTATCGAAGTAGTGCCGTGCTCGATTGCTTCCCAAGCTAATTTCTCGCCTTTTGCTACTAATTCCTCGAGGCTCGCATTACGTGTGCCTCGCACGGTATTGAGTATTCCACCACCCTCTTCGGCTATTTGCTTATATGTATAGCCTTGCAATTTCTTGCCGAAATCGGCAGCTCTATCGCCACCAAACACGATATGAGAATGCGAATCCACAAATCCTGGAAGAACAGTCTTGCCAGTAAAATCTAAAATTTCATCTGGGGCGAACTCCCCATTTTTGATTTTATCTTCTGCTTCGCTTGTCTTGCCAGTCCAGATTACTTTTTGGTCAAAATATATTGCTCCATCTTTGATTTCTGATAGGTTATGCAATTCTTTGCCAGTTCTATATTCAGGGTTTCCCTCTTTCAGGGTAACTAAAGAGCTTATGTTTTTTATTAGTTTTTTCATGTCTTATTCAAAGTTTATAGTTTAAATTTGATAACAAGTATTTATATTTGCATTTTGAATAATTAAGTAAATTAGTAAAATGCGTTATATAAAAGAAGTTTTAATAGCAATATTATTTTTATTACCATTATCTATTTTCGCCGAGCCTGCTACGGATAATGCTCTGCGCTCGTATTTTGCGGGGACGCGAACTATCTCCGCTATTGATTCGCTAATTAATGTCTATCCAGATGATTACAGATTTAAATATGAAAAAGCTGTGTTAGTCATCAATCAGGGCGATATTACCGCCGGCAAAAAGATACTTGATTCTCTGTTCCTGAGCGGTGTGCAAGACGAAATGCTTTTCCAATTACTCATAAATGTGAATATTCAAGTGGAGAATTTGGCTCAAGCGGATTTCGTATTAGATTCTGCTTTGTCTTGCTTCCCAAATTCTTCAAAAATACTTTTAGAAAAGGGCTATCGCTTGCTCGACAAAGAAAAAAAGATAGACGCTATCGACTTCTTTGAGCAGGGAATTTATTACGACCCCAATTACAGCGACAATTATTATCCATTGATAGAATCATATTCTCTCTTAGACATCAACCTATTCGCAATACTTCATGGAGAGATTTTCATCAATTCTTCATCACGCGATAGCTTGACTTTATTAGCATCTAATAAAATCTATAATACTTTAAAAAATGCAATTTCAAGTGATTTCAAAAATATCAAACTGACTAATCGGGAATATGATTACGCCCCAAATGTAGTCGATACTACTAATTATGATTTTGAAATTGCGTCTCAACAAATTATGAAGCATTCGCTAAATACGCTAAATAAAAAAGCTTTGAATTATAATTTTGATTTTATTTGTAAATTGTTCGAGGAATTTAATAATCAATGGGAAAAATCAATTTACTCGCAGAAATTCAAGCATCCAATTTATGAATATCATAAACTACTGATAAATAACAAACTACTCAAACCCTATATTTATTTGATATTTAGCCAAGGCGAACCAGACAACTTCAAGCAATACGTCCTGGATAACAAGACTGAATTTGCTAAATTAGTGAAATTTATGTCGGAAAACCCACTTCAATTCACTGGGTGCAATATTATTTCTCGCTCATTCAGTTATTAATTAAGAACGTGATTATTCTTAATACAGCTCATCAAAAATTTCAATAACTACCGTCCGCGATAGATACCTCTCCACAGGTGTATCGAAGGATGCGATGCCATTTGTAAAAGCATCACTGCCAAAACCCTCGATTGATTCAATATTCGCTTCTGGGTGATATTTCAGAATAATATTTGCGGCATTTTTTGCTCGATTTAGCGATAATTTAGCATTATATTCTGGCGTGCCAATATTATCTGTATATCCTTTTATGCGGATGCGGGATTTCTTTGTTACGTATTTAGTTAGTTCATTTATTTGCGCTAATGAATTATTGAGGATTTTATCGCTATCGAACTCAAAGAAAATCAGAGCTAATCTGGAAACCTTTTCGTTGAGGAGCTTGCGGTTTATCTTTATGCTGTCGTTTCCGGTAATCTTTTTCCCTTCGCCGAGATTAGCTATATATGTTACTTCTATTGGCTGTTTTAAATTAATGGAATTTATCAGTTTTTCATCTAATTTTAAATCGAAGTTTTCTTTTTTTTCTTTCCCATTTTCTTGATGAAGCACAGAATCGCCTTGATAATATAGGAGTTGATATTCTTGTAATTTTAAATTTTCTATTCCTGCTACTTTCATTTCCAATTTATCAGGAGCAAAACTCTTAATTTCATCAAAGTTATTTTTCTTAATTGGTTCGAAAACGAATTTCTGTTGAGGAATTATTTTAATTTTATTGCTTTCCTCTATAAATCGCAAATCATTTTTGTTCTTTGTATTCTTATTTGCAAAATAAGTAATATTCGTCTGGATTCGTTGAGTATCAAGACCCCATACATCAGCAAAATACTTTTTGATGACATCGAAGCGACTCTCAATCAGCTCTTTGGTATTCAGACTATCCACATCGCCTTCGAGGGTTATCCAATTATTATTATTCATTCTGGAGTTTGCCTTAATATTTTTTGAGTTGGATTTAATATCATCAATATTTCCAGCCTTATCATCAACTTTCTTGTTATTATTACTTAATCTATAAGCAATAATATTCAAAATATTATAATGAATACTGATTGGATTTGCTTCTAAATCATCTATTACAAACTCATTCTTATCCTTTAATTGCTTATAATTATCCAATAATTCAGCCGTGGAGTTTTTAAAAAAGACTATGTCTAAATTTTGAAATTCTTGATTTGCTTTGCGAATTTCAACGTATAAATCTTGATTATTCATATTCAGATTGATCTCATATTTCTTCCCACGGAAGACGGTATCTACGCGAGAAATATTCACAATCGTTTCGCGAATAAATCCTTTATAAATCATGGAAGAATCAATGATTTCCTGACCTATTTTGAAATCTTCCTTGTAAGATTTGCTATTCACATAAATTGTATCGAATGAATAAACCACTCTTCGCACATCGGAATATTCATTTGCTTTATGGAAATTAATACCAAGGTTCAAGGCAAAATTCAGCGAGTTCACCTCCCAATCCAAGTTTTTCACGACATTATTCATTCCCATATTATAGCTTAATTCTGGAGAAATAAATAATCGATTATCCAAGAGATATAAATCGTAGGAAATACCGAAATTCAATCCTCCCCACAAACCTTTATCCCCTTTATATTCAGCCTTTTGATAATTCCGCGTATCGGTCTTGGTATCAACATACACCTTCCCTTTTGGCGATTCAATTTGCTCATATACTTCATATTCTTTGCTAATAAAGGGAGCGGCATATCCCCCAGCGAATAGGGAAATATTATAGAACAACTTCAACTTTAAATATGGATTAATAAATAAAGCTAAAAAATCAGAATTTGTGTGGTGGCGCACTTGCATTAGCTCCATGGCATCGCCTTGGCGCACCTGCAACCATTCGCTTGATGCCATCAAAGCAGAAAAGCTATTATATCCCAACTTTAATCCCAAGAATGCTGAATGCGGCAAGGCAAGTTCGTATTTCACGCCCACTCCCCAACCGCTACCTTGATTAATTTCCGAACGCTTTTGGCAGCAGTATTGGATTTCGGGAATCTTATCGAAACGTGGCTCGTGATGAATCAGCATATATTCAAAATATGGCTTAAGGGTGTATGCGAGAGAATCATCGCTTGCTTTTAAGGTAGAACTTGTAAAGCATCCGCTTGCCAATAATTGAATACTACATATTAATAATACATATATGTATGAACTTCTATTTTTCATATAAATTGCGCTAAATAGTAAATTGCAAAAATAATAATAATCTTCGTAATTTGTGCGAATTAATATGTTTTTTTGAGAACTTTAGCAAAATTGAATTATTTGAGATAGTAAAAATGCAAAAAAATTCGTATCTTTATGTTCCGATATTAGCAGGATTCAGCAAGTGAATATAATTTTAGTAGATGACGATAAAATTAGCCGAAATATGATGGCTAAATATATTTCTGGTATTCTGAAGCACAATGTCCATGAATGCGACGATGGTTCAGAGGCTTTAGATGTTTTGAGAAACGAGAATATCGACCTCGTTATTTCAGACATTAAAATGCCCGGAATCTCAGGCGTCGAGCTATTACAAGAAATAAAGAAATATCCCAATATGCAGAACGTCGAGGTGATCCTCTTTACTGGATTCGCCGAAGTCGATACCGCTGTGCAAGCTCTGAGGCTCGGAGCTTTCGACTATTTAAACAAGCCCTTAAATCTCAATAAATTAGCAGAGATTATTGAAAAAGTAAAGAATCTCATCGATGATCGCAATGCCGCTAAAAATAGTGCTATTGACATTTCCGATGAGGCTTCTGAAATGTCATTCACCTCTAATACTATTGGTGATGCTAAAAAACAAAAAACGCGGAATGAAGCAAGTTTCAGATCCGAGCATTCGGTAAATAGATTCTTGGAAAATGGTGCTTTCTTCAACTTGCCATCTGGTGAGCGCGTCGGTGTCTTTTCTAACAGAATGAAGGAAGTTGTAAATACTGCGCTAATCTTCCACGACGACCGCTCAATCCCCGTGCTAATCGAAGGAGAAAGTGGCACAGGCAAGGAATTAATCGCCAAAATAGTTCATTTTGGATATAATGATAAAAACGTCTCCCCCTTGATTTCCATCAACTGCTCCGCGATTTCGCCTAGCCTCTTCGAAAGTGAGCTTTTCGGATACGAAGGGCATACATTCACCGGCGCAAAAGAAAGCGGAATGAAGGGCAAGCTCGAGCTGGCAAATGGCGGCACAATCTTCCTCGATGAAATCGGGGATATGCCATTAGAAATGCAGCCAAAACTTCTGCGCGTCCTACAAGATAAGCAATTATATAAAATCGGTGCGAACAAACCCATCAATCTCGACATAAGAATAATTGCCGCTACAAATAGAAACCTCGAAGAAATGGTAAATGAAGGACGCTTCCGAAGCGACTTATATCATAGATTGAAAATTGGTTGGATTAACCTGCCAAGCTTGCGCCAACAAAAGAACAGCATTAGTTCTATTGCGCAAATGTTCCTAATCGAATCATCTGAAAAACGCAACAAGCAATTTAAGTATATTTCCAAAGATGCCGTGAAAATATTGGAAAACAATTCATGGAATGGAAATATCCGAGAACTAAAAAACATTATCGAGCGAATCGTCCTGCTCTATGATGAAATTGAGCTTCGCCCCGAGCATTTGAATATAACAAATACCGGCGTGAAAAATGAAGCTATTGGAAATAAAATGACTCTGATGCCGGGGAATTTCAAATTACCCGAAATCAATTTTAATCTAAGAGAAATTGAATTAGAAATTGTGCAATTAGCAATGCATAAATTCAACAATAATAAAAGCAAAACCGCGCAATACTTAGGATTAACTCTTAGCGCATTGCGTAGCAGATTAAACAATATAAAAGATTGACGAATATTTAACAATAATATAAAAACAAAAACATGATAGATTGGTATAAAGAAATCCCGTTTGCGATAACTATTTCCGACTTAGATGGAAATATCATTTATATGAATGATAAATCAGCCGAAACATTCCAAAAATCCGGCGGAAAAAATTTAATAGGCACAAAATTGGAAGCATGCCACAGCGAACGTTCGAGAGCCATTATCAACAAGATGATGACCGAAAACTGCTCCAATACATACACAATTACAAAAAATAGCAAAAAGAAAATCATTCACCAAACTCCATATTATAATGATGGCAAACTTGCTGGATTAGTAGAGATTTCAATAATTTTGCCAGATGATATGCCACATTATGATCGAGATGCTGAGTTAAAATAATTATTTTGTAATTATTTTAACTTTTTTTTTATAATCACACAATAATTTATTATTTTTGCAGTCATTATAGATTAAGTTCAACATTCATTATAATTAAATATGAACAAACCATTTGTATTAGTAGTTGATGATAATAAAATTACTACAAAATTATTGCGTAGATATTTGGAAGCCAAAGGTTTCGAAGCAACAGAAGCTTATGACGGTATTGATTGCCTTGAAAAAGTGGAGGAAAGGCAACCAGACGCTATCGTTTTAGATGTTATGATGCCCCGCTTAGACGGTTACGAAACAGCTAAAAGATTAAAAGCTCAAGAGCACACAAAGGATGTCCCAGTGGTAATCGTTACTGCTCTAAACGACGTAGCTAACCAAATAAAATCAATTGAATCCGGTGCTGACGACTTCCTTAGCAAGCCAATCGAAGAAAAACTTTTGATTGCGAAAGTGAAATTGCTCACGAATTGGAATATTGAGAGAAGAAAGACATTGGCGTTGGCTGATGCCCTAAAGAAAGCGAAAAGTGGAGACGCTTCTATCTCAAACATGACGACAGAGCAAATTTACGAAGCAGCTGGAATATAAGTTAACCTAAATGTAAAATACATATAAAGGCTTTAGCAATAGTTAAAGTCTTTTTTTCCTGTTTCAAAATAATGAAAAACAACAAGATTGAAATAATGTCCCCAGCGGGTTCATTCGAATCCGTTATGGCTGCTATTCAGGGCGGAGCTGCCTCCATTTACTTCGGCGCAGGCAATCTGAACATGAGAGCGAAATCCTCCAACAACTTCTCCATTAACAACATCAAAGATATTGTCCAGATCTGCAAAGAGAACAATGTAAAAACCTATCTTACCGTAAATACAATTATTTACGATGAAGAAGTAGATACATTAAAGGAGATCCTAAGCGCAGCAAAGGAATTTGAAGTAGATGCCATAATAGCTTCAGACTTAGCCGTCATTATGCAGGCGTATGAAATCGGTGTCCCGATTCACTTATCAACTCAACTGAATATTACGAATTACGAAGCAGTTAAATACTTCTCTAAATTCGCTGATGTAATTGTGTTGGCCCGTGAATTAACTCTCGAAAAAATAAAGTATATATGCGATAAAATCAAAGAAGATGATTTGCGCGGTCCTGCCGGCGAACTCATTCAAATAGAAGTCTTTATCCACGGAGCTTTGTGTATGGCTGTTTCTGGGAAATGCTACCTAAGCTTGCACGAGAAAAATCACTCTGCAAATAGAGGCGCATGCCTGCAAACATGCCGACGCTCCTACTCTGTTACTGATATTGAAACGGGAAATGAATTAGAGATTGATAATAAATTCATCATGTCTCCGAAAGACCTATGCACGCTGCCATTCATCGATAAAATTATCGAAGCAGGAGCAACTGTCCTTAAAATTGAAGGACGCGGACGCTCGCCTGAATACGTCAAAACAGTTACGCAAACCTATCACAAAGCAATAGAGCTGATAAATGAAGGGAAGTTCGACGAAGAAAACATTGAAATACTTACAAACAAACTCCGAACAGTATTCAATAGAGACTTCTGGGGCGGATATTATTTAGGCAAAACTATGGGCGAATGGAGCAACAGATATGGCTCCCAAGCCACTACTAAGAAAATTCAAATCGGTAAAGTAAATAAATATTATTCAAATATCAAGGTAGCGGCTATCAAACTGGAATCCGATGAAGTAAATATCGGCGATCAACTCTTGTTCATCGGACCTACTACTGGAGTAGTGGAGCATTCAGTTGAATCGCTACGAGTAAATGACAATATTGTGGAAAAATCAATCAAGGGCGATGAATTTTCTATTCAATTAGATACTAAATTGCGCCCAAATGATAAGGTTTTCAAGATTGTTCCAATTGAAAGATAAGATAGTTTTTAGAATATTTTAATCATTTTTTTCCATATAAAATTATATAAATATTATGAAAATCAGTTGTTTCCAATTTCAGCCATTGCTGAATAGTTTTGAATCAAATGTAGCAAAGATTCTTGAAGCTGCCCGCAAATGCGACAGCCAGATATTGGTTTTCCCAGAGCTTGCTGTATCTGCATATTTCTTCCGTAACCGCGAGGAAGCTCGACAGGCGGCAATTGAATACATAAACTCCAATCTTTATGCTACGCTTTGCGAGATTTCCAGCCAGAAGAATATGATTATCGTCTATGGCTTCCCAGAAATTGACGGCGACAAGCAGTATAACTCTGCCCAAATTATCTTCCCAGATAGCACATATAACAGGATCTATCGCAAGACTCATTTATTCTATAATGAAATTAATTGCTTTGATTTTGGCGATTCTGGATTTTTCAATATTTATTATCCCCCATTCGACCTCAATCTCGGCACGATGATTTGCTATGATTGGAGATTCCCCGAAGCTACGAGAACCCTTGCACTGCTGGGTGCGGATTTAGTCGTTTGCCCTTCAAATTTAGTTACTAAAATCTGGCCCAAAGTGATGCCGGGACGAGCTATTGAAAACAAAGTATATGTAGCAGTAGCCAATAGAATGGGTAGCGATATCGTTGATAATGAAGAACTTAGCTTCAATGGAGTTTCGGCAATTTATTCTTACAATGGTGATGAATTAGCAGCAGCCGGAGCAGATGATGAAATAATGATAAACGCAGAAATTCATCCCGAGAAGACTCGCGATAAATCATTTAATAAATATAATGATATTTTCAAAGATAGGCGAACTGAATACTACAAATAATATTTTGAAGTAATATTGTAGAAGTATTAGTTTAGAGATAAAGAGATTGGGCTATTAACGCTTACTTTCTCAATAATCTTATTATAATTATCCCACCAGAAATTATACTCGAACCAGACATCATTTAGTTGATCTGGGTTTTCTGGTAGCTGATTTAAGATAGAGCAAATTCTATCAAGTGCTTGTAATAGTTGATACTTATTATTAGCTTGATTGTTGCTTGAATAGGCGAGGTCTGGTAATAATTCAATAAGGTTGCCCAGGAATTTAAAAACATTTATGATTGTGCTCTTCAGAGTGTCATCTAAATTTGGAGTATCAATAATAATAGGGATAATCTCGTCTGTAGACTTGTTTATCGTTTTTACTATATTTATCTTAGATTTTACAATATCGTCAATCACTGTTTCATTATCCTGTTTATTGATTACTATGAGATTTACATAATTACCATAAATATATCATAATATCGGCAAGATAAATTAAATCTTTACCTGATTTTTCAAAAAAAACATATTATTCGTATATTTTTCTTATTCCTACTATTTATTAAGTCTCATATATTTTGCTATGTCCCCCATTCACCAATAATTATTGTGCCAAACTATGCAAAAAGACCAAACTATCGGCGCTGCAATAATCGCAAAGAACAACGATGCTACTATCGCAGCGACCTTGCAATCAATTCAAAGGCTCTGCCAACAGATAGTAATCGTTGATACTGGCTCCAGCGATAGAACCAGCGAAATAGCTCTAAAATATGGCGCAGAAATTCATTACTCATTGTGGAATAACAGCTTCGCTGAGGCAAGGAATCATGCCCTCGAATTCTTAAGAACGGATTGGATACTCATTATTGACACAGATGAAATTCTGAAATCCTTCAATTTAGATGAATTTAATAACATAACAAACAATCCCGATTGTGGCGGTATTAAAGTTCAAATAGATAACCTTTTGGAAAACGGTTTGATCTCTCGG
>CAZGXC010000054.1:0-15008 GCA_964529535.1 uncultured Hyphomicrobiales bacterium
TCTCGTCCTTCAATTCCAATGAATCGATATCCACATATCGCTTATAATTTCTATGATGATTTAGCGATAAATTCTTGGCGACTGTCAGCAGATACGCGGGCAATGATTTTATTTCCTTGCCATTTTCGGCATCTTTCAGAAGAGAGATAAACACTTCCTGGAAGATGTCTTCGGCTGCTGCGCCATCGAATAAAATTCTTCTGCAATACGCATACATCTTGGTGGAATAACGAGTATATAATTCTTTGAACGCTTGCTCTTTATATTCAGACTTAGCCATTAGAGAATAGATGGACAAATCATCCATTCTTCTGAAATTCACTGCTTCTATGTTATCCGACTTTTTCAGCTCTTGGCTCCATCTTCAGAATATCTAAAATTATATCTTGTTTCCGAATTATAAGTAACTTGAGGGGGCATTTTGTTTCAATTCTTTTTATTATTTTTTCAATTATCAAAGATAATTTTCGTAACTTGCAATTTTTCAATGCTTTACTTCGCGTAAATTTTTTGTTATTTTATTTATAAGCAATCAATTATGACAGTATTTTCATTTCTATTTAGCAGATAGATTGCTCATATTATTGATTATACATTAATCTATTAATATATCGGCAGAAATAGTATTAATATTAAAGACGTGTATATATACAAAAAGAGATTAACTCTTTAAATTAGAATTAATCTCTTTAAGATTTTGCGTTATGCTCGAGAATTATCTTGGTTTGATTCCTAATTCTTTGCACATAGACAAATAACCTTTTTTATCTAAAGTTTTTAAGGCTTTTGTAGTTATTTTAATTGTAACGAATCTGCTTTCTTCTGGTATCCAAACTCTTTTTTTCTGTAAATTTGGCAAGAAGCGTCTTCTATTTTTATTATTTGCATGAGAAACGTGATTACCATACATTACGGTTGTTCCTGTTAGCTCGCATCTTTTTGACATTATGAACCTCTATTCTATTTATTAATTTACTAATTTCACTTTTAAATAATATTCTATTTCCGCATAGCATTTTTATACGGACTACAAAATTATGAAATTATTTAAAAATAAACAAATCTTTTTTTCAACATAGTGGTAAATCTTTGATTTTATTTACCATTTATTTCTTTGCAATCCAATGAGTTCGCAGCCCAGAGTAGCTTTTTGCTTAATAAATCATAATATGAAGTATCGAGCGGTTTTATCATTTTCATGCTTATTTTTGATTTGCTAATCGTAACGATGTCCCCATCATTTAGCTGATAATTCAATTGCCCATCAATTGAGAGATTGCTATATCCAGCACTTGATGAAGCCATCAAAGTGATCTCTAAATTCTCCGGCAATATCAATGGGCGAAGCGTAAGAGAATGCGGGGCAATCGGAGTGAGGCAAGTAACCTCTGTAGCTGGATGAATAACGGGTCCGCCGCAAGCCAAAGAATACGCAGTGGAGCCAGTAGGAGTAGAAACTATCAAGCCATCAGCGCGATAAGTAGCGACTAAGTGCTCGTTAGCATAAGCATTTATTGTCAGCAATCGTGAGCCAATCTTCTCAATCACTACGTCGTTAAGCGCATATTGAGTCTCGCCGTCAATCGTCGTCTCAAAGAAAGTGCGGCTGACGACTCGATATTCTCCAGATAGCAATCTATCGAGGGCACTTTCGAGCTGTTCGCTCGGAAATTCTGCCAAAAAGCCAAGCCTTCCGACGTTGATACCCATAATCGGCATATCATTGTCTATGAAGGTTTTTGATGCACTAAGCATAGTGCCATCACCGCCCAATGAAATAATCACATCGGCGAATTTATGGAAATCCTCAAAAGGGAGCGACTTAATTCTTACTGCCAGTTCTTCGGGAAATGTCGAGAGCAACTCCTGCGAAGCGCAGCATTCTGCGTTTCTATCGAGCAAATATCGAGCAGCTTCCTGAGCAATTATATATGCTTCGGGCTTTGTAGAATTTTCATATAGTCCAAATCTATCCATATTACATTTCTTGATTTAATTAAAAGTATTCAAAAATACTATTTTTTTTCTTAATAATACTCATATATTTTGAATTGGCTTTTTATCTGAACTATATTTGATTATTAAATTGTCCGTTTTTTTCTTAATTTTGTAGTTCTATAACTTGGTGTAATATCTAACATATAAAATATTAAAAACAAACAGATGAAGAGTATTAACTTAGCACTTGTAGGTGCAAGCGGTCTCGTAGGCAGAACTATGCTGAAGGCATTGGAGGAATATGCTATTCCTGTCTCCAAACTGCTATTATACGGCTCTGCCAGAAGTGCCGGCACTGAAATAATCTTTCGCAATCAGACATATATAATTCAAGAGCTTAGCAAAGATCTGCCAAACGACCTGGACTACGCTTTATTTTCGGCTGGTGGATCTGTATCGCGTGAATACGCGCCACTATTCGCCGCTAAGGGTTGCGTGGTTATTGATAATTCCAGCGCATGGAGAATGGACGAAAATTGCCCTTTGATTGTGCCAGAAGTTAATTTTCATCATTTCAATTCTGATAAGCCTAATAATAATAGTAATAAAATTATCGCGAATCCAAATTGCTCCACTATTCAAATGATGCTCCCGCTGAAAGCCCTGCACGAAAAATATGGCTTGCGACGGGTGGTCGTTTCTACATATCAATCTATTAGCGGTGCTGGACAAAAGGGCGTTGATAAGCTAATGAACGAAATTAATGGGCAAGTTGATAATTCTCTCTCGAAGCACAAAATCGCTTTTAATACTATCTTCCATTCTTTTACCAAAGATGATGAATTAGATGGATACACAGAGGAAGAAATCAAGATGATACGCGAAAGCAGAAAGATACTCGATTTACCAAATCTGGATATTACGGCGACCTGCGTGCGCCTACCGATTCTCGGCGGGCATGGGGAGTCGCTGAATATTGAGTTGAATAATGATTATAAACTAAACGAGCTGATTGATACGCTCGCCGCATTCGACGGAATTAAAATCATTAATGAGAATATTGATGAGACCTATCCGACTGTACAAATGTGCGCAAACCGCGATGAAGTCTTTGTAGGTAGGATTCGCCGTGATAATAGCAAGAGCAACTCCGTAAATATGTGGATAGTTGCTGATAATTTACACAAGGGCGCCGCAAGCAATGCCGTGCAAATTTTAAAAAAATTAATCGAAAATAAAGGAAAATAATATGCAAGTAAAATTATATAATTCATTGTCGAAAAGAGTTGAAGATTTCAATCCGATTAATCCAGAATCTGTCTCTATCTATTCTTGCGGACCAACTGTCTACAACTATGCTCATATAGGAAACATACGCGCATTTTTGTTCGCAGATTTATTACAAAGAGTTCTGAAAGTGGTAGCAAATTACCCCGTGAAATGGGTGATGAACATCACGAATATTGATGATAAAACTATCCGCGATTCGCAACAGGGTAGCCCTGCTTGGAAGCCAGAAATGGGCGAGCAAACCGACGATGCCAAAGAGAATTTATCAAAATTAACTAATTACTACGAGCAGAAATTTTTCGAAGATTTGCGCCTCGTGGGAATTGATACGAATGATTTCTTTGCTAATCCTCGCGCTACGGATTATATTAGCGAAATGCAGGAATTAATAAAAATGATTTATGATAAAGGTTTGGCATATCCTGCCGATGGCTCTATTTATTTCAACGTAAATGAATGGATGAAAATCGATAAATATGGCAAATTAAAGAAATTAGACTTCAAAAATATGAAGGCGAATCTACGAATCGATAGCGACCAATACGAAAGAGAGCAAGTAAGCGATTTCGTTATTTGGAAAGGGCTAAAGCCCGGCGAACCTTTCTGGGACTTCATGCTCGATGGGGTTAATTATCCAGGAAGACCCGGCTGGCACATCGAGTGCTCCGCCATGGAAGAGAAATTATTGGGCTTGCCTTTCGATATTCATACGGGAGGAATTGACCTAAAATTCCCTCACCACGAAGATGAAATCGCTCAAAGCAAAGCTGGATACGGAGTAGAACCAACTAATTACTTCTGCCATAATGAATTCCTTGAAGTGGAGGGAGAGAAAATGAGCAAATCCAAAGGCAATTTCTTCACTATCCAAGATTTAATAGCCAAGGGGATTGATCCGCTAAATATCCGCTTTTCGATACTTGCGGCGCATTATGCCTCTGTGTTCAACTTCACTTTCGATGGAATTAAATCTATCTCTAAAGGCAGATACAGAATACAAGATTTTATTTACGGCTTATTTAGCGAAAAATCCGGCGACGCGACGCTAAAAGTAGAAGAGATAAAGGAAAAGATTTTCTCTAAATTAACTGATGATTTGCATACGCCAAAAGCCTTAGCGGAGATTTTTAGCTTGATTAACTCAACTGATCCAGAAATGCTTAATCAACAGACTAAAGCTGAGCTAAAAGCCCTCTTCGCTCAGCTAAACGAAATCTTCCATGTATGGAGTTTAGAAGCAAAACCAGAAACGGAAACAGAAGATATTCCAGCGGAGATTAAGCAACTTGCCGATGATAGAATCGCAGCGAAAAAAGAAAAGAACTACGCAAAAGCCGATGAAATAAGAAATAAAATAGATGAGTTGGGCTATGCGCTAAAAGATACAAAAGATGGTTACGAAATCACTAAGAAATAAATTATTATAGTTTAAGCAAGAAATATAGGAAATAAGCAATTGAACTTTGAGGAAATCAAAATATGCATCATAGGTGCGGGCAAGTTGGGCTTGTCCTTCGCAAGTTATTTCTCGAAGAAGAACTGCAATTTTCAGATATTGGTTCGCTCGGAAAGCTCATTAGAAAGGGCTACTGCTATTATCCCCAAGAGCAATATTATTCGCACGCTTAGCGAAATGAATGAGCTATCAGATTTGACAATTCTTGCCGTGCGCGACAGCGAAATTCGTGGCGCTGCGGAATTTCTTGCTAATCATTTTCAAAGCAAGCTCAATAATAAATATATTGCTCATTGCTCCGGTATGCTAAGCAGCGATGAATTATCAGCCTGCAAAGAATATGGCAGCAAAAATGTAACCCTACACCCATATCAAACGTTCTATCTACCGAGTGCAGAGACATTCAAGAAAGTGCATTGGGGTTTGGAAGGTGAAATAGATGCGTTTATCGAAAATTTCATAAATTTTATGGGTGGTGAAGCACACAAGATAGAGAAATCCAATAAGAAACTCTATCACATTTCAGCAGTAGCAATGTCCAATTACTTAAATAGTGCCATCGCTCTCGGCAAGCTTTCATCGCGAGCAGCTGGAATTAGTCCGGAAGAATTTGCTCCCGTAATAATAAATACTACGATTAATAATATTTTGGCTTCCGACAAACTCGAAAACAATACATTGACGGGTCCAATAGCCAGAGGTGATTTATTAACTATTAAATTGCATATCGAAGAATTACGCAAGCATCGGGAATTGCTCCTCCCCTATTCTTATATGGGTTTGGCAACACTTGAACTGGCAAATACAGCCGGCATCATCGATGATAATTTTTACCAAGAGTGCCACGCACTTCTTTTTTCAGAAATAAATGTTAAATAATAATATATAATACATCTTTATTAATAATAGAAATGGCTTCTTGGTAAATACCACAGAAGCCATTTCTTTCATATCTATTACAGCTTACCTTATCTCCGTATTTTCTAATATCAGTAGCCTTCGTTTTAGGGAATTATCGCCCATGTAGCCTCTGTTCTCAATATCGCGAGTGCTAATTACCCTGTGCGTTGGAATAAAAATACATATAGAATTTTTATATACCCACTTCCCAACGGATCGCGAAGTTTTCTTCAAGCCAATATTCATCGATACTTTACTAAAAGTAGCAAAAGAGCCATAAGGAATCATACTGATTTCCATCCATAAATCTTGTAGCAATTCTGTCCCACAGATGAATAAGGGAACTTCAAACATCTTTCTCTTCTTAGCAAAATATTCATCAAGCTGGCGCATTGCCTCTGTATTCACTTTACTTGAACCTATCACGAACTTTGCATCCATCATTTGAGTCAGTTGGTCGCGAGCCTCTTCCTTCCCTGCTATCCATTCGCACAAGCAAATCTGTTCCCTATAACTTCCAATAATCATAGGTCCCATCGGGCTATTATATAATTCCGTATAAATGATATTTTCCATAATGAAGTTGGTGATATTGATGCGCGATTGATTGCCTCGCTACATCATCTACATCCATATAAATAAAAAGCCGACCATTATCTCGTAATAAAAGATAATGATCGGCAAATATACAAAATAATTACTAATTTATAGCAATAATTATTATATTTAAATAATAATTATATCCTAATAATTATTTCATTGGCTTTGGAGCAAGCATATTCTCTGGTTTGAGAGCTTCGTCTAACTTATCTTTCGATAAGAAATTCTGCTCGAGAACTAAGTCATAAACGCTTTTGCCTGTGTCGAGAGCTGCTTTTGCTAACCAAGAGCATTTTTCGTAGCCAAGCAATGGATTTAGTGCTGTTACGATACCGATACTATGATTAACCATATCGCGGCAATGCTCAGCATTTGCTGTAATTCCATCTACGCAACGCAAACGCAATGTATCGAGGGCATTTTTGAGCATCTGAACAGATTCAAATAATGCTGCTACCATTACTGGCTCCATTACGTTCAATTCAAGCTGACCAGCTTCCGCTGCCATAGTAACGGTTAAATCATTACCAATTACTTTAAAGCATACTTGATTAACTACTTCTGGTATTACTGGATTTACTTTTCCTGGCATTATTGAAGAACCCGGTTGCATTTTCGGAAGGTTAATTTCCAAAAGACCTGTTTTTGGACCAGAACCAAGCATACGTAAATCATTACATATTTTAGATAATTTAATTGCTAATCTCTTTAATGTAGAAGAGAAAGTAACGAAAGAGCTTGTGTCTTGCGTAGCTTCAATTAAATTCGGAGCAAGCGTAGTATTTCTGCCAGTGATAGCCTTTAGGTGTTTTACAGCTAATTCACTATAACCAGGCTCAGAGTTGATTCCTGTTCCGATAGCAGTTCCGCCGAGATTTACTTGTAAATTCAGGCTTACGTTATTTTCAATACGAGCAATTTCAGTCTCCAAAGTATAAGCATATACTTCAAATTCTTGCCCTAAAGTCATTGGCACAGCATCTTGCAGCTGAGTGCGTCCCATTTTAATTACATCTTTAAATTCAACTGCTTTATTTCTGAATGATTTAACAGCGAGTTTCAGAGCTTCTACTAAGATTTCGCTATGATAGACAAGAGCTAATCCCATAGCAGTTGGGTATGCATCATTTGTAGATTGTGATAGGTTTACGTGGTTATTTGGGTGGCAATAGTCATATTCGCCTTTTTTATGCCCCATTAATTCAATAGCACGGTTAGCAATTACTTCATTAGCATTCATGTTAGTCGAAGTGCCTGCGCCGCCCTGAATCATATCTACAGTGAATTGATTATCCAATTTGCCTGCAATTACTTCTTCGCAAGCAGCAGTCATAGCTTTGATTTGCTCATCAGTAAGCAATCCGAGGTCATAATTCGCCTTAGCGCATGCTAATTTTACTTCACCAAGTGCTTTAATAATAGGAGGATAAGTATTAAGACCCACTCCGCTAATATGGAAGTTTTCTAAAGCGCGTAAAGTCTGCACACCATAATAATCGTTGTTTGAAATTTCCTTTTCTCCGAGGAAATCGTGCTCAATTCTAAAATCATTTGCCATTTAATTTTTACCTATATTTTTGTGATTAATAATTTCAATGAAAAATTTGAACAATAAAAATAAAATACCTTTGCAAATAGTCGTTCTATTAGCAAAGATATTGTTTTATTTCTATGACTTACAAATATAATAATAATTATTCTAAATAAATAATTATTTCAGAAAAATTTCTTATTTAATGAATATTTGAATATTCTGCCCTAATTTAAGCTCTGCTTTTAGATATTTTCCTGTCAAACTCTTTTTGTTCTTGACTATCTCTTCAGGAGTGCCTTCGGCAATAATTTGCCCACCGCCGGCACCGCCATCAGGACCTAAATCAATTATCCAATCGGCACACTTAATTACGTCGAGATTATGCTCTATTACTATGATTGTAGAGCCTTTATCGGCGAGTTTATCTAACATTATGAGGAGGACTTTAATATCCTCGAAGTGCAGACCAGTTGTTGGCTCATCTAAAAGGTAAATAGTATTTCCAGTATTGACTTTGGATAGTTCAGTCGCCAGTTTTACTCTCTGAGCTTCGCCACCGGAGAGGGTTGGAGCTTGTTGCCCCAGCTTAATGTATCCTAATCCTACATCTAATAGAGCATCGATTTTCTTTTTGATTTTTGGTATTTCAGAGAAAAATTGCGATGCTTCCTCCACGGTCATTTCCAACACATCGGCTATTGATTTCTCTTTGTATAGCACAGAGAGGGTTTCCTCGTTATAATGCTTTCCATTGCACGAATCGCAAAGGACGTAGATGTCGGGCAGGAAGTTCATTTCGATTTTCTTTATTCCGCCGCCTTCGCATTCTTCGCATCTGCCACCGCGGACGTTGAAGGAGAAACGCCCCGTTTTGTATCCACGCACCTTTGATTCCGGCAACATTGCGTAGAAGTCGCGTATTTGCGTAAATACTCCCGTGTATGTTACTGGGTTGGAGCGCGGAGTCCTGCCGATTGGGGATTGATCGATTTCGATTACTTTATCGACATTTTCTAAGCCTTCAATACTTTTATATGGCAAAGGATATACGGCGGATCTATAAAAATGCTGTGATAAAATTGGATAAAGCGTATCATTGATTAGAGAAGATTTGCCAGAGCCAGACTTCCCAGTAACGCAGATGAATTTCCCGAGTGGCAACTGTAAATCTACGTCTTTTAGGTTGTTCCCACTTGCTCCGCGAATGGTCAGGAATTTCCCATTTCCCGGGCGACGAGTTTCTTTATATTCAATTTTCTTTTCTCCGAGCAGGTATTGTGCTGTCAGGGATTTTGCGATTGTCTTTTTGGGTAGATTAACAAGGTCCTTAGTTGCGACATTTAATATTAATTCCCCACCGTTTACTCCCGCTCTCGGACCAAGGTCAATAATGACGTCTGCTTGCTCCATCGTTGCTTTGTCGTGTTCTACGACAATCACGGAATTCCCGATATCTCTTAGGTTTTTGAGTGAGTTAATTAATCTATCATTATCGTGCTGGTGCAATCCAATACTTGGTTCATCGAGGACATACATTATCCCACCGAGTTCCGTTCCGATTTGCGACGCAAGGCGAATCCTCTGCGATTCTCCGCCGGAAAGTGTGCGTATCGCTCTATTTAACGTCAAGTATGACAGCCCTACATTTTTTAGGAAACCACTTCTATCGACGATTTCCTTAATAATCGTAGCAGAAATGATTTTTTCTCTTTCATTGAGTAATTTCGGTAATTTTTTGAAATAATCATGGAGTTGATCAATATCTAATCCGACGCTATCGCCAATGGATTTCCCATTAATTTGAATAGCGAGACTGGATTTTTTCAATCTACCTCCATTGCATTCTGGGCATACTCGCGAGGACATATATTGCTCGTATGTGTTGCTAATCACGGCAGAACTTGTATTCTCGAAGTGATGATACAAGCTGGGCAATATACCTATGAACTTCTGCGAATAATATACAGTTTTTTGGTTGCTTAGTTTGTGCGCCACCTTCACTACATTTTCCTTAGCTCCACCATAAAGCAGGAGGTTTAATTTTTCGCTCGGAACGTCTTTGACTGGAATATTAATATCAATCTCATGTTCCTTGCAGTAAGCGCGGACTTGCTCCCACATCCACATATCCCTTTCCTTGCCGATTGGCGCAATAGCTCCATCGGAGATTGAAATTTCTCTATCGGGGATCACGTAATTAATATCAAATTCTTTTGTTTCGCCTAATCCGTCGCAATGCGAGCAAGCTCCATAAGGGGAATTAAATGAAAATACGCTTGGGGCAGGGGTTTCGTAAGACTCTCCGCAGATAGGGCAACTATACGAGGTGCTATAAAGGACTTCGCGGAACTCTTCGCCCTCCTCCACAAGCAGAAGAGCAGTGCCATCGCTGCGATGAATCGCCAATTCGACGCTTTCGCTAATTCTTTGCTCGTATTCCCTGCTGGCTTTGCATCTATCCACCACTAATTCTATATTATGAATTTTATAGCGATTCGCTTGCATTCCGTCGGTCAAGTCAAGAATTTCTCCATCTACTCTTACTTTAGTGAAGCCGGTTTTCATCATCAACTCAAAGACTTCGCGATAATGTCCCTTGCGTCCCTTCACCACTTGGGCTAAAATTATTATTCGCTTTCCCTCGTATTTAGTGATAATTTCTTCTACGATTTGGTCAAGTGCTTTTTGTTGGACTGGGACATTACAATGCACGCAATACTGCACTCCAATTTTGGCAAAGAGAAGTCGCAGATAATCGTATATCTCCGTAACTGTGCCGACTGTCGAGCGCGGATTGTGCGAAATAGACTTCTGCTCGATGGATATTGCCGGGGATAATCCCTCTATAATATCCACGTCTGGTTTTTTGAGCATTCCGAGAAATTGGCGGGCATAAGAAGATAGGCATTCCACGTATCGGCGCTGACCCTCCGAATAGAGAGTATCGAAGGCGAGGCTGGACTTTCCGGAGCCTGATAATCCCGTAATTACGACGAGCTGGTTGCGGGGAATTGTTAAATCAATGTTTCTTAAATTATGTTCGCGCGCACCCTTTATTACAATATTATCAAAGTTTTCATCTGGCTTCGCCGTATTGGATTTGGTCTTTTTATCAATCTTTTTGACACTATCAGTCTTTTTAAGTGTTGCAGTTTTTTTTACTTTATCCGTATTTATAATTTTGTCCGTCTTTCTAACTTTGTCCTTTTTATTTGCTTTATCAATAATATCGACTTCGTTAATAATAATAGACTTATGTTCTGCTATCTGATCTATATGTTGATGGTTTTCACTGCAATCGCAGGCGGGAATACTTTTTGAATTTGCCATTAAAAAAAACTTTGAACTTTTTTTGTAAAATTAAATAATAATTTCGGGAGTTAAACTACCTTATATATAAACGAATTAATTGCAATTTTCTTTTAACAAAAAAATGGATGATGCGGTGGCAATTCATAATGCATAATTCACAATGCATAATTCATAATTATGAAGATAAGACAAAAGAAATCAACCCAATCCTTTAGGGCTGGGGGATTGCCAAACAAAGTTTAACAATAATTTTTAACAAAACAATGGATGATGCGTTTATAAATCCGGGAAATGCCGTAAATAAGGCGTCGGACAATAGTGGGAAAAAAAATCCCTATTCCTCGAGGAATGCGCGCCGAGGCGGCAGCCAATCCCCAACAAAAGCAGTTGATGTAAATAAACTGCGCATTGGCGAAGTGATGAAGGGTGAAGTCCTCGAAACTTATGGCAAAGGTATCGCGAAGGTGAAGTTGCCGGCGGGGATTCTTAGGGCGCAGCTAACGGACAATCTCCGCGCTGGCGACCAGCTGATGTTCGTGGTCTTTCAGGTGCAGAAAGGCTTAGTCCTCAAAATTCATTCAGTAGCATCATCAATCCAAGGCGAGCATCGCCCCATCGAGGAGCTTATCCGCATCCTCAACCTACCGAGCAATCCATTTTTCAGCAAGAGTATTCAATTCTTGCGCCGCCGTCGACAATATATTTATCGCGAAGAATGCTTGCTACTTTCCTTCCTTTTCAACAAGTTGCATCCATCTGATTTTAGCGATATTCCCGGGAAAGTTCTCTTCAAGAATTTAATTTTCTTCAATGATCATAATATTGAAATGAGTCGAGAGCTTTTTAACAAAACAAAATATGCCTTCATTAGCTCCAATAGGATAGAAGAAAAATTAAATGATTTGCTCCATAACTTAGATAGCTCGAATTATCCCGCCTGCGAGGGAATCCACAGGCAAATGAAGGCTATAAAAGATAATTTAGCCCTGCAAAATTTCTTTTTAATTAAGCGCGGAACTTTCGCATTAGAAATAATAAACCTATTCAAGCAAAAGCAAAATGGGGAAATCGATAATTTACCCGATGAAATTAACTTTTTGGCGCGATATATCAACGCAATAGAGATAGTCAGGATAATTCAAAGAAGTTCCGGCAGACCGTATAAAATCAGGGTGCCATACACGGAAGATGGGCGAATAAGAATCGTGGATATATTGTTCGATATTTTCGGCAAGAGCAGTAGATACATTTTCAATCTTTCGGACAAATACAGCGTGCAGGCGGAAATCAATCCAGCAGCAACAAATATTATGCTATTTGCGCGTCCGGAAGATCTTCCGCATACGACAGAGTTTATCGAAGAAATAAAAGCAGAATTTGCAAAGCAGGGCACAAATATTAAAATAGAGAGCCGAGAGCTATCTCAATTAAATAAATACCCCGAATCTGAAATCATCCTTCTGAAAAATAGAACCTTCGTAGTCTAATGATAAATTAGGAAGATTTTTTCCGGAAGACACCTGTTCTGAAATCATTATATTTTTTGGAAATCTCTTTCCACTTCTGGAGGTCATATTGACTGGTGTAATGAAAAAAATCTTTATAATATTGAAGTTCAAAATCTTTACTCGATAATAACGCCTCTATTTTATCCCATTCTATATGATCATCTTGCCATACGTGAATATCACCTTCCGCCTGCCATTTGGGGTTTCTGATTTTTTTATATTTCCGTATATACCATTTAGGATTTAACAAGCACAGTAGTTTTTTCTTTAAAGTATACTTAGTATATTGTGATGTAAATTCAGTAATTTCTTTATAGTTAATCCAGAAATCAGGGGAGTTTTCGTGATCTATATACAATACGCCACCCGGCTTAATTACTCGTGCAATATCTCTTAGAGCTGCCAAATAATCGGGAATATGATGCAAAACAGAGTAAACACCTACAAAATCAATTGAATTATCAGAAATTTCGCTAAGATCTTTTCCATTTAATAGAAAGGTTGATGATTTGTCATTATTACCAAATTGCTTTTTGATAAGATTTACAAATTCAACCGAGACATCAGCAGAAATTACTTTCAAGCCCATATCCAATAAATGGGCTGTTAAATTACCAGAACCACATCCGTAGTCCATAGCTGTTATTTCTGAACTTGATGATTGACTTTCAATAACTTTTATTGCACTTCTTAATTCATCGTGAAGCCTGTTTTGTTCTATCTCATTGAATATCTCTGGATGAATACTTTGATATTGACCTGCTATTTTATTATGAATTTCAATGTTTTTTTGTAATTTATCTTCCATTAATTTATATATTGTGTTGTTAATTCCAAATAATTCACTATTTTTGAATGCAATTTACAAATATTTATGGAAAGAACTATGAAAAAAAATATTTTTATCATATTTACACTTATCTTTTCAACTGTAAATATGATTTGCCAAGGCAATTATTATGACTATTTGAAAGCGCATTGGGACTTCGAGACCCAGTCAAATGGGCTGCTGTCCGATATTTCAGGGAATGGAAAATCGGGAGAAATTACTGGAATGACAGAGCTGACGACTGGACAAGTAGGCAAATGTATGAGATTCAGCAAGAACTCATCTATTAAATTAAACGATATGAACTTCCTCGCCGATGAGTGCAAAATCACAATGACTTGTTGGGTGAAATTCGAGGGAGACTTAAGCAAACCACAGCAGTTATTTGCAATTAATGGCGACGATCCAAAGCTACGCCCAATTTCATTCCAATTCCAAAATGGCAAACCATCAGACTTCGGTTTCCAAGATTGCAAGGGTGGCGTCAAATCTATTCGCTCAAATCCAAGTAACTTCAACTTCACTTTTGAACCAGATAAGTGGTATTTCCTAAGCATACTATTGTGCAATGATGATGATTTTTCTACTATGAAAACCTACATAAATGGTAATTTAGTGGAAATAATAACGACATTATCAAACATCAATAATTCATCTCCATTACCACCGGGCAAGCTCTGCCCAAGTTTCCATAAACCGATGACTGCGGTAATTGGTTCGCTTTGGAATAATAATGACGCACATTGGCAGGGTTGCATAGACGAAATGAAGTTCTTTACTACCTGCCTGACGCAAGAAGAGATTAAAAGCGAACTTACAACTAATGAATGCTTGAATAAAGATGTGTTATTTGCAAATTGCAATTTTATAAGAGATAGCAAACTAATTATCAACAACAATAACAAAACTTTACTAATCCACAACAACACAAAGATGAATTCCGGAGCTACTTGGTATAAAAACAAAGTAGACGTCAGAAAAGGATTTGAAACTACATTTAAATTCAAAGCATATTCTCCCAACAATTATGGTGGAAAAGAAGATGGAGGTGCCCTGGGAGCCGATGGTTTCGCTTTCGTGCTTCAATCTCAAGGAAATAATGTTATTGGCGCCGATGGTGGTGAGCTTTGTTATAGCGGTTTGAATAATGGATTCGCCGTGGAATACGATCAGTATTATAATACGAATGAAAGAGATATTGATTTTAGCGATCCGAGTACTTGCCATATTGCCTTAATGTATGCAAAAAATTCAAAATTAGAAGCTAAACATTCTCCGCAAAATTGCATACTTTCTGAAGATGTAGATATCCAATCTGATGGCACTATTTATTATTCTAAAATCAAATATGACAAAAATAAACAGACATTTGAAGTTTATTTTAACACAACAAATAAATTTACAACACCAGTTATTAAGTTGACAAAGTTTGATTTAGAAAAATATATTGATTTGTCCAATCAAGTGTTTTTCGGTATTACTGGTTCGAGCGGTTTTCCAACTATGTATGAAGAAATCCTTGATTGGGAATTTTGCACAGGTAAGAAAGATATTGCAGGCGATTGCGATAGCTCCTATTTTAAATATAAGGACTTCGCAAACGTAAGCGGGCTGACATTCCTCAAAAAAGCAATGCCATTT
>CAZGXC010000055.1:0-9314 GCA_964529535.1 uncultured Hyphomicrobiales bacterium
TTTTGAGATAAGATCATAGCTCAAATCGCGTCTTTTTTCTAATGTCTTCACTAAGTTATGAAGGTGTGTTTGGTCGCCTTCGAGTGCTGCTGGGATTGCCCATTGAATTGGGTGATTTGCGCATAATCTTGAGCGAAGTATTCTATTTACGCCTTCGAGTAGGTCTTTTAATCTCTCTTTGTTGCCGCTTGCGATACCCCAACCAATTCTAAATCCTGGAGCTACGTAATTTTTAGATAAGCCACAGAAAGTGATCATTGGGACGTCGTGATTAAGCGATGCGAGCGGAATGTGCTTCTGTCCATCAAAGATTAACTTGTCATAAATTTCATCAGCGAGGATTAGGAGGTTGTGCTCCTCAGCGATTTTAATTAATCCGAGCAATGTTTCTTTGCTTGCCAAAGAACCCGTTGGGTTGTTAGGATTAATAATAATAATTGCTTTAGTTTTGTCATTGATTTTTGACTTAATATCCTCTAAATCTGGTTGCCAGCCATTAGCTTCGTCCAAGTAATATGGATTTGGTTCTAATTCTAACTTGCTTTGAATAGCAGTGTAGAGTGGGTAACCAGGAGTTGGCATCAGGAAGTTCTCGCCTCTATTTAATAGAGAAGTTAAAACGATTTCGATAGCTTCGCTTGCACCAGTAGTGATGAATACATCTTGGATGTTTTTAATTCCTTTTTCTTCTGCTTCTTTTCTAATTGAGTCGATAGCAGGTTTGATACCCGAAGATGGAGAATACCCATTTTTGTTGTCTTTCATTGCTTTGTATACAGCTTCAACTATGTGTTCGGGTGTGCTGTGGTCATAGACGTTTGGATCGCCTATGTTCAAGTATAGTAATTCTTTGCCAGTTTTAGCAACTTCGTCTGCTACTACAATAATATCTCTAATAGCATATTTGATATTTTGAGTTCTATCAGCAGACATAAAATTCTTGCTTTGCATATTAAGTCCTTATTATTAAATTATTGTTTTTAAAAATAAATACAAATTTAAGGAAATATTTTGTGAAAACCTTATTAAAAAATAAATGTTATGGTAAAAGAATTAAAACAACAAAAGATCCTCTCTGTTTTTATATATAATAGCAATGTTTTTCATCAAAACAATGAATGTTACCCTTCAAAATATTCCAAAATAACGGATAATTGTGTCGGGTAATTCTATACCAAAAGAAGCTGAACCATGGACGGTTCAGCTTCTTTTATAATTGATTTGCCTATTATTAAATATTATTTGAAGAATATCTCATTTAGGTGTGTCATCTCTAAGAGCTTCATAATCTTATCGGGAATATTGATGAATTCAATTTTCTTGCTTTGTTTTGTAGCAGATGTGTAAGCCGCTACGAGCATTCCAAGCCCCGAAGAGTTCATTACTTCCACTCTTTCCAAATCGATGATGATTTGATTATGAGCTTCATCATTCAAATATTTATGAGTCAATGCAGAAAATTCCATAGCTTCGCTCCCGCCAAGCACCCTGTCGGGCAGTTGGATTGTTGGGATCGAATCATTAATTGTAACTATATATTTACTCTTTTCCATAAGGCATCTCTTTTCTTATTTGTGTCCTATTGCTAAATTTTGTTCTTTTACAAGTTTCTTCTCGACTACGTAGATAACGTAAGAGCTAGCTACATAGATAGAGGAGTAAGTACCAACAATAATACCGATAAGCATTGTGAAACAGAAGCCTTGAAGCACTGGTCCGGCAGTGAATACCATTATCCCTAATACTACGATTACGGACATACCTGTGTTGATAGTTCTGCTTAATGTTTCGTTCATACTTAGGTTGATTAGCTTACGGATTTCCATACCTTTGTGAATATCTTTATTCTCTCTAATTCTATCGAAAATTACCACTGTATCGTTGATAGAATAACCGATTACGGTAAGGAGCGCCGCGAGCATTGTTTGGTCGAATTGAACGTTGATGATACCGAGCTTGCCCACGAAGAGCACTAAGCCGAATGTAAATACTACGTCATGGACGATTGAGATCATCGCGCCGAGACCATATACCCATTCAAATCGGAAAGCTACGAATAGCATTATTGCTACTACTGCAAGAATCACAGCTATGATAGCTTGAGTTCTCATTTCTTTACCGACTTTTGGTCCTATACTGTTTTCACCAATTTTTTTAGCTTGGTGTCCTGGAAATTCCTTAGTTAATATATTCATAACAGTAGCAGATATTTTGCTATCGTTAGTGTTGTTTTCTTTTACTCTGATTAAGTATTGGCTATCTTTGCCGAAAGTTTTGATTTCGCTGTCTTCGATGCCGTTTTTCTCAATAGCAGAGCGTATTTGATCAATATTTATTGGTTGCTCGAAGGCTACTTGTAATTCAGTTCCGCCAACGAAATCTATACCCATGTTAATATTTGAAATAAATACTAATGCAATACCCAAAATGAATGATATTACCGATAGTATAAAGAAGAAGTATCTTGACTTTATAAAATCTACGTTGGGATTATTAAAAAATTCCATTATTTACCTTTCTCTTATTTAGTTGAAGAATTTGATGATTGTAATTCCTGTGGCTTTTTCTGACCGAAGTTAAAGTAAGTAGCATTTGGTTTTAATAACAATTTGATGATTGCTTTTGATACTACTGTCGCAGTGAATAATGTGGCAATGATACCCATCATCAATGTCATTGCGAAGCCTTGGATTGTTCCGGAACCGAAGAAGTATAAGATCACACCAGTGATGAACGTAGTTAAGTTAGAGTCAATGATTGCCGTAAGAGCTTTGCTGAAACCTTCGTCTATCGCTGTGTTGAGCATTCTGCCCCTTGCTAATTCCTCTCTAATACGTTCATATATCAGGATGTTCGCATCTACCGCCATACCGATTGAAAGGATCAAACCAGCGATACCTGGTAATGTAAGCGTGCCATCGAAAGCAGCCATAAATCCAAGAACGAGAAGGAAGTTGATAAATAATGATAAATCTGCTACTAATCCGCCCGTACCATAATAGATTAACATAAATAGGATAATGACGGAGAAGGAGTAGATACTAGACTTTACACCGGCATTGATAGAGTCCTCACCAAGAGATGGACCAACTACTCTAACTTCCGCAGCTTGAACTGGGGCTTTCAAAGCACCAGATTTAAGCACGATTTTGAGGAGTTTTGCTTCTTCAGCGTTTTCCATACCTGTGATTTGAGAGCTTCCGCCAGTGATTTTTGTTTGCACGTTAGGAGCAGTATAAACTTGATCATCAAGGATTACAGCGATTCTTTTGCCTATGTTTGCGCCAGTAATTTTTGCCCATCTTTCAGCTCCATCGCCGTTCATAGACATATTTACTATTGGCTGGTTATTTGATTGATCATAAGTAGCTACCGCGTCTGTAATTACTTCGCCAGTTAATTTTGGTTGGAAGTCTTTACAAGCATAGAAATGGAAGAATTTTACTTCTTTGCCTTGATCATCTTTGAATTTCATTGGTTTTGCGCTGAAATAAATTTGGTATCCATCAGGGAGTAAGTTCTTTATTTCAGGTTTTTTCATCAATACGATGATTTTCTTCATGTTTTCTTCGCTTGCCATAAAGTTATAAGAACCTTCTGGGAACATATCGCGAGAGAAGTCAATCGTTACGGATTGAGATTTATTATCTTGCGCATATTGCGAGATAAATAACATTGTGAAAGGGTGATCCTTCATGTATTTCTTAGATGCTTCATCTTTGGAAAGGTTAGCATAAGGGTTGGCAGTGTCGCTTGTAGCAGCTTTGTTTTCTTGCTTAGCTGTATCTGCTTTTGCTTTATTGTTTGCTTCTTTTGTCTTTCCTTTTCCATCTTTTGCTTTAGCATCTACTTTAGTTTTGCCATTAGCAGCTAATTTAGTGGAATCTGCTTTGATTGCGTTAGTATCAATAGCATTGCCTTTGTTTGTAGAATCAGCGATTCCTAAATTGCCAGTAGCTAAGTACTTATCAATATTATAGAATGCTTTTGCTAAGCTTCTGTCGTTATTCACGCTTTTAAATTCAAGGCGTGCAGTAGTTTTGACCAAGTCAAGCATTTTCTGCTCATCAGTTACGCCAGGTAATTCCAATACAACTCTTCTTGAGCCTTGTTTTTGGATAGTTGGCTCGCTGATACCGAATTTATCAACGCGCTGGCGGATTACTTGGATAGCTTGGTCTACAGCTTCTTTTTCATTCTCTCTTAATTTATCTTGGATTTGCTGTTCAGCCTTCGCTAAGTCGTCTGAAGTATTGAAATCAAAGTAATCAGAAAGATATTTTTTCTTTGGTCTAGCGATTTCGTCGAATTTCTTTAGAAATACGTCGATAGTATTTGCATCGCTCATCGCAGTTTCCTTGCGAGTGACGTCAATTACTTGAGCAAAGATTTCGTCTTTGCTTTCTTCGTTAGCAGATTCTTCTACTAACTTTAGGACGTCTGCTTCGAGTGTTACATACATACCACCGCGAAGGTCTAATCCTAATTTTAATCTACCTTTTTTGGCGCTTTCTAAGTCATCGCCATAGAGTTTGTAGAAATCATCCATTATCTTCATAGAATCTGCTGGATTCTTCGAAGCTCTTTGGATAAATTCTGCTTCTACTTTTTCAAGCTTTGCAGCTTTATAAGTAGGGTATAGCAGGAATACCGATAGAATGAATGGTATTGCTACTATTAAGATATTGCCCATTGATTTCTTTTTCAATTAAGCCTCCATTTATAAAGTTATTATTTAAAAATTGTTATTTATTTCTTTGTAAGATTTGATTTCTTGGGTCTTGCGATATTTCCAATACATTAATAATAAGTATTGGAATACTTATTATTTGTGCGTGAAGGGGAGGGGGGGGATTAGTAAAATATATATTCGTAAATATATGTATTAATAATTTTTTTATTCGGGTCGTTCTCTATTTCTTTATAGACCTTGCCGAACTTATTATATGATGTAGAGATAATTGTCTTTACATTGCCAAGGTTATCAGTCGTTACTTTATCGACTGTGGAGCGTTGATAATTATAAATCAAGCTATCAGTTTTGATGATATGCCCCGTTACTACGTCTTTGCAGATAGTATTTTCGAGGCTTCCAGAGGAGTTATATTTATATTCGGTTAAAATATTGCTCTGGGTAGAGGTGTATTTAGCATTAGCAGAAACTAAATTTCCTTTTGAATCATATTTGTAATTGAAAGTAGAGAGAGTATCGCCCAAGAGTCCAGTTTCTATACGAGTTACGATTTTCCCGTTTTCGTCGATTGAGCTGTAAATTTTCGATACGAGTGCATTCGCATTAACTGGATTTGCGTATTCGATGGTTTCTTTTTGCTCTTTGTCTGAATATTGATATTTGTGTATTTTCTGGGCTTGCCCGAGGGAATCATATTCTACCAATTTAATCAGCTTGCCAGAGCGGTCATATTCCTTATTATATACCATTAATTTCTTCACACCATTGCTATCAGCCAGCCATTTAGTCTCTATTTTCAGGACTGTATCCTTAGAGCTAATAGGGCTATCTATCTCTGTGCAGGCAGAGAGCATCAGCATATATGCCAGAAAATACTTAATATGTTTCAAGAAATATCTCATTTAAAAACACTTTACAATTTCTTTACTACTTTTACAATATTCTAAATTATGGAATTTTTATGAAAAAAACAAATATTTTCGGAATATTTTTAGTAGGGACAGGGCGCGATCCACCCCTCAATGAGGGGAATAAAAGAATTGTGTTAATTATTTCCAAAAGATTTATTATTTTTGCATTTTATGTATAAGTATCCATATTTAGAAATGAAAAGAGTATTTGAAATAAGACTTAGCTTTATCAAGGCGCTTCTGATAGTGCCATTTGCATTGTTCCTTAATTCCTGTGGGGATAGTGGCGGCGGCGGATTGAATATTTATAGTGCTGCCGATGATGTGAAGTTAGGCAAGCAAATTGATGATCAATTTAAATTAGACGCTAATAAAGCGAAATACCCAATGTATCCGAATCCAGCGGCAACTCTTTATTTGCAAAATATTGTTGATGAGCTCGCTAAGTCCAAGTCTTTGAATTATGCGAATGTATTTAAATATACTATTCAGATTGTGAATGATCCGAAGACTGTGAACGCTTTCGCCACTGCTGGTGGCTACGTCTATGTTTATACTGGATTGCTTAGATATTGCGAGAACAAAGCCGAGCTGGCGTCCGTAATATCTCACGAGATGGCGCATAATGACAGAAGGCATTCTACTCAGAGGATGACGAAGGAATATGGTATAGGAGTATTGGCGAGCGTGATACTTGGGGATAATCCCGAGCAATGGAAAGCGATGCTTGCGAATATCACCAAGAATTTAGGTATTCTAAAAAATAGCAGAGATGATGAGTTCGAAGCTGATAAATATGCTTACCTTTATTTGAAAGATACAAAATATTATCCTGCTGGGATGCAGTTTTTCTTCAATAGAATTTTGGCAAGCGAAAAAAGTGGCAATAGACCATCGGAGCTGGAGATGCTATTCGCTACGCACCCATATTCGCAGGATAGAATTGATAGGGTGATTAAGTATGCAAATGATGATAAAATCCCTGCGCCAACAGAACAAACTATTATGAAAGATGAATATTCGCAATTTAAGCTGAAGTTCAATTTCTAATTAATAACACAAAAAATATTATTAATAAAGCAAAAATAAAATTAAATAAAGAAATATGATAGCATACGATAAGCTGATAGCAATTCAAAAAAGCAATAACTCCAAACTATGCGTTGGATTAGATAGCGATTTAGCAAAAATCCCAAATCATTTTACTAAAGATATTCAGGGATTGGTGGATTTTAATAGTGCCGTGATTGAAGCAACTAAATCTTTATGTAGTTGCTATAAAATCAACTTTGCATTTTATGAGCAATATGGTAGCGATGGATTCGATGCTATTGAGCAGACCCTACAGTTGATACCAAAAGAGATCTTTACCATTGCCGATGCTAAGCGCGGAGATATTGGTAACACTTCTTCTGCGTATGCTCGCGCGGTTTTCGAGAATTTGGATTTCGATTCTATTACTGTAAATCCTTATATGGGAAGCGATTGTGTGATCCCATTTCTGGAAAATCCAGATAAATACGTTTTCCTTTTGGCATTAACTTCCAACCAAGGATCGAATGACTTCCAGTTGCTCGATGTGGGCGGAGCAAAATTATATCAAAAAGTGATTGAAGTCTCATCGAAGTGGGCAGACGAGAAGCACTTGGGCTATGTCGTTGGGGCTACTCATCCAGAGTATGTAAGCGGTATTCGCAAGATTGTTCCGGATAGATTTTTATTATTCCCTGGTGTCGGAACTCAGGGCGGCAGTGCCGAGGATTTGCTTAGAGCAAATAGCGTAAGCTCCAGCAAGATCAGTCCGTATTTGGTGAATGTATCGAGAGATGTAATTTACCCAACGAAGGAAGCAGACTTCGCAGAGAAAGTCCAAGCAAAGGCTGAATATTATCAATCTCTTTTCAATGAAATTGATAATTCGATTTAATCTGATTGATTTGAGCTAATTGATGAATTATTATCTTGATGAAATATAATGTTTATAAATCAAAATGGAATTAGCAAGTAAATATAGCGAAAAGCAATTGCAGAGATTGACTCACGCAATGCTTTCAGATCCCTCGATAATCAGGAATACTATCGACGGGAAGCGTATTCAAGTGCTTTCCCCCGGGACAATTAACGACTTCGAGGGTCCGGATTTCATCGATGTGGCAATAATGCTGAACAGCCAGCTAATAATCGGCGACGCGGAGTTCCACAAGCACAGCTCTGATTGGCATCATCACAAGCATAATGATGATGAACGGTATAAGAGGGTGATCCTGCACATAGTTTTGGATAATAATGCTGAATTGCCAAATAGCTTCGAGACTCTTCTTGTTTCTCAAGATGAATTATTAAAATATGCCAATAAAAAAGAGGGGGAGGCACAGAGCTACCCCCAAAACATCGAGGCGCTACATCAGTATTCATTAAATAGAATATTGAGAAAGACAGCGGAGAGCAAAAAAGTATTAAACAGCAATACATTAAACGACGCAGTATATATTATTATTAACAATTTCATAAATCGCTATTTATCAATGCGTCGCCGTCCCGTCTATGATTTAGATGCGATGAATGCCTTCCTTCAAAATATGCACAATACAAGGTTTATGGAGTTTATCCTAAATCTAAATGCGAGCAACTTCTCGGATATCCCCGATAAACTCATAACATTGCTGAAAGATAAAGAGTGCGGTCTTGGGACGAACTTCCGCAGGGAAATTGTCCTGAATTGCATTCTGCCGATTTCGCTTGCGATTTCTGGGGAAGAGGCTCGCATAAACCTGTTTTTGTGGTATTGGTCTACTCCTGCGCTTAGTTCCTATGGAATATTGAAGCGTAAATTCCCCGACTTCCCTCAAAATTTCCTCTGGCAACAGCAGGGGATGCTTGAATATAATTCACAATATGGACCCAAGAGCAATTCACTTTCCGAACAACTCCCCAATTATGGCTTGGGCGAAATATTGGATTTCTATCATATTGGACAAAATCCCTACCTATTTGAAAAATAAGTAGCAAAATGTTACATTTTTTTTCAACATTTTTAAAAAAATAATCAAATATTTTTTTTTATTTCAAAATATATTGTTAATTTGTATTTTGTAGAATTAGCGTAATCAATAAAACAAAATTCTCATACATTTAGTTTTATACTAATTATCGATAAATAATTAATTTATAAATAAATAATATAGAGGTACTCTATGCGAAAATATTTAACAATTTTTAAAATGCTTCCCGTCCTGCTATTATGCAGTTTGTTTGTAGGGCAGGGGCAGATAACCCAGCGGATAGGTGCAGGAACTTTTGGGCTACCTTTCCCATTCTATACACTTTATGAAGATGCTCGATCCACAATGCTCTTCAAAGCCTCAGAATTTACCGATGTTGGTGGTGGTCCGATAAAGAAGATTCGCTTACAATTTGTGAATACCACAGGGACGACAACTTCAGAGGAAGCCTATACTTTTAATGGCTTTACAATTAAAATGCAGCAAACTAGCCTTTCTACATTAGCTGCTGGTGAAATAGCAGATGGTTGGACGACTGTCTATGGTCCTATTGCTTTTGCAAAGCCAGTTGGTTTGGGTTGGTATGAATTTGAGTTTAATCAATTCTTTCCTTGGGACGGCACTTCTAATATTCTTGTAAATATTTGTCATGATAATACTTCTTGGAGTGGTAGCTTTAAGTATGTATTAGCCCATATTGGTCCACCA
>CAZGXC010000055.1:9324-14761 GCA_964529535.1 uncultured Hyphomicrobiales bacterium
GTAATCTATCGATATGCAGACGGTACTCAAGGCTGTAATTTTGCTAATGCTATGTGGAGTATGGACTATGATCAACCATATAGACCCGATGTTATTTTTGAATTTGCAACTGGAATAGCAGGAGTTTATCCTGAAGCAGGTCAAGTATTGGCTAAGGGTTCTATTTATCAATTACCTCACGAACAGCATCCAGGTGTAAAAATAGTAGGACTTCCTGCTAATACGCCAGCAACCGTAACATATAAAATAGCAGGTCCTGGAAGTGTTGATAATCCAGATTACCAAGTGATATATCGTGCAGTTAGAGAAATTGATACTAATAATTTTAACGTAGATGTTACGAATTTAGCTGATAATACTCCTTTGCGTTTTACACAGGCGCAGGGCATCGCAGCTTTACGCACACCAGAAAACAATGGAGGATTAGACTTAATGACTAATTCTGCACAGATTAAGGGCGGAGAATATACCGCTACAGCAGTTATCACTGTTCCTACTTATAATCTTGTGTCTCCTCCTTACGAAAAGAGGTTCACAATAGCCTTAAATAAAGATATTGCAATAATAGATGCGCTTCAGCCAATAGCAGGAGACATTAAGGAATTGTCTCGTGGTTGGGTCCCAAGTGTGTTAAAGGTTCAAAATTTAGGAACTGACACAATATTGGGCTTCAATGTATATGGAACTTACTCAAAGCTCAACGAAGATAGCACTTGGACAGTAATCCAGAAAGATACAGTTCAATGGCGTGCAAATACACTCGGCAATTCACCATTTGTATTTTCAGAGAAAAAAGACATAGTAATGCCGAATATTCGCTATAGCCAAATCGGTGATTACAAAGCGGAATATGAATTAGAGATGATCGTATTTGAGGATCAGGATTTATCAAACAACATATATCCACGTAGTGGCAAATCACTTATCTTTAACGTAGCACACTCCGTAGAAGTTTATGTTGATAAAATGATCAAGCCAAAAAAGACCGAAAAATATTACAAAGGAATTCCTATTACTCCAATGGTTCTTTATGGTAATAACGGATTTGCTGATACAGTAGAGGTGGCTACTACAATGAGTCTTTACTGGCTCAACCCTACTAATGGATTCAAAGAAAAACAAGGACCAACTCTACAAAGCAAGACAGGCGACTTGATCCGTAAAGGTCAGGGAACGGCTACTTTCCAAGATTTCACACCAGTGAAAGAAGGAACTTATATAGTAGAAGTGATTTTGAGCAAAGATAGAGATCCTAATCCGAATAATAATACTTTGATTGACACATTCTTTGTAATCGGATCATTGTCAGGAGATTATACAGTCGGCTCAAGATTCGATGGAAACGCCAGAAATTTCAAAACATTCGAGGATGTAGAAAATACATTAATGGAAAAAGGCGTTGATGGTCCAGTAACATTTTTGCTTACTGACAGCGTATACACAGTTGGAGCAAGGAGTAGTTTTAACAAAGCTGGTTTTGACATTTCTTCATCTATTGTAGGTGGCTCTAAGGAAAACTGGATAAAATTTATGCCTCATAGAGACAGATATTATAGTAGAGCTAGTATAAATATTAATGTT
The DNA here is from genome assembly GCA_964529535.1 of uncultured Hyphomicrobiales bacterium. Lineage (GTDB taxonomy): Bacteria > Bacteroidota > Ignavibacteria > Kapaibacteriales > UBA2268 > CALLXS01. The sequence continues at coordinate 10,906 of CAZGXC010000055.1, forward strand.
GTTGCTTCAAGCGGAATTGGCTTTAAATTTGGTCAAACTGATTACCCAACCAACAACAATGCTGCGATATTTAAAGCACCTTTTGAGAAATATAAGAATTTTGCTAACCCTACTTCAAGCATAATTTTTGATGGAGGTCCATATAGATCAATCAAAATCAATATGAATACTCAAAACTCCAGAAGAATCGCACTTTATTTTGGTCCTGGAAGCTCAAATGATACAGTAAGAAATTGTATTTTCAGTGATATTAGCCCAACTCCATCGTATAGTGCTTTGGTTCCGCTATCTTACTATGATTTCGGAAAAACAATGTATGCATTCGATTTTGACAGTAGTGCTACAGGAACATTCTCTACGGCTATCTTATCAAGATCAGTAATGCCGATAGATCAAAAATATGACAACTTCCAGAATAATCACAGATTAGACACGCTAACTAATAGCAATAACTTATATGTAAATAATGAAATTAGCGGATATACTTATGGTATTATGAGCTTGGGAATTGGACCTCTGTTCGACCAAGGTCGTGGCGTAATTAAACCATATTATAATACAAACAACAAGATTCTTAGCAATGTCATTTATGACGTGAAGAGAGCCGGAATACTTGTAGGATTCGAGGATAGCTGCCAGATTAGAAACAACATCATATATAATGTAACTGGTGTTTCTTCTATTCCAAACTCTGCTGGTATTTTAGCCGGCGGACAAAATCGCGGCAATTTATCTGCCTATTACAATACAAACTTGAAGATCGTCGGAAATGAAATATATGCGATTTCAGGCAACCAAAGAACTTCTGGAATATTAGTAGAAACATCTCTTAATGAATATGAGACTGGATACGCAACAGCCAGAATGCCAGATCAAAATGAGAACATACATATTACTAATAACATAGTAAGGGATCTTCGCGCTTTAAATGCAAATACTGATAAATTTGCGATTATGGTGATGACTCCTCGCCAAAACGTAGCAGGAAAAAGCAAATATATGAATTTCGCAAATCCATTGCACAAGAACTTTACTTCTCGCAATGCTTTGATCGCAAATAACACAATAGTGATGGAGAACGATGAATATCTAAATACTGGTATGATTGCTGGTATTGGTGCAATGAACGTAAGCAATGCGAAAGTGTTTAGCAACGCAATTGCAATGCAAGATATGAGAATCGATACTACTGTTACAAACGTAGCAAGCTGCGTTGTGATGGAAGGACCATTCCCATTCAGACCTGGATATTTATCTGACAGAAATGCTTATGAAGTTAGCAATGGCTCACCAAATACAGTTTATAGATTTATAGAAACTGACAGCATAAACAGAATTTTAGATTATGGAAAAGTAAATGATTTTGGAAACTTGCGTCAATGGCAGGATTGGACTTTCCAAGATATGAACTCTAGGCAAGGTAATTTTACTAATGATATGAGAGTGAATAGACAAAGATTCTTTACTATCATGAGAGTGCAGAATGACCCATTGCCAACAGGCTCAATCCTAAATAATATGGGCGAGCAGTTAACTCTTGATGTCCCAATGGATATTGATAGCAACTTACGTGGGCAAGCAAATCAAAGATATGATATTGGTGCATGCGAGTTTAGCGGTAGATTCTATTCTGAAGACGTTTCCGTAGAAAACATTATTGAACCAAGAAGATATCAAGCTGGTAGCGGAGATTTCTCTGACGCTCAATACATTATGCAGTTACCTCCATTTAGAGTCGAAGCAGTAACAAGAAATAATGGTATGCTTCCACGCTCTAATATTATCGCAAGAACTAAATTATTCTTGGAAGCAGCTGATGGTTCATTCGTGCAAATCGACTCTGTTGATAATGTAATTAGTATTGCTCCAAATGACTTTACTAATGTTATTTCAAACTTCCCAAGCAGCTTCGATACTTTATTCCCGAAAGCATATTCAGATTTCATTAAGTTAGCAAATGCACAATATAGCGATCCCGTAGTTGCTCAGAGAATGACTCGTTTATACAATTACCAAGTACCAGCAAGATTCAATGGAATGGAAAATAACGTTACTCCGAGATATAAAATCAGAGTCCAATTAGTAGTTTCCGAACAAAGAAGCGATAATGATTACTTTGAAAAATTCGTTCGTTATTACGTGCCAAAATCAAAAATTGGTATGATGATTTCTGCTGAAAACGTTAAAACAAATATTTCTAACAGCACAAATCCAGATCAAATAGCAGGCAGATTAAACATCGACAGCTTGAAAGCTGGCTTAGCGAAAATAGGGTATTATCAAAATTCAGATTCTCTAAATAATTACGACGTATTTAATAGAGCAGGATGGGAAGAAAGAACAGTGGATTATGATTTATATCACACAGTCTTCTGGAGTGATGGTAATGATAAACCTCTAACTAAATTCCAAGTAGGAGATATTAAAAAGTATCTAAACTCTGTATCATTAAATTCTAACAAACGTAATTTAATCATCGCAAGCCAGGAAATGGCAAGAGAAATAACAAATCCAAATTATTATCAGTATGATTCTACATTCGCATCAACTATATTAAGAGCATTGCCAGCTTCTCCGAAATCACCATTAGTGAATGAAACAGGAGCTTACCAATCTTATCATAATAAATATGTGCGCGGATTAAATATCCAAATCAATGGTTTCAATGAGAACGAAAAGATCTCTAGAACTAACTTCAATGGCGATGCTGAACCATACCCAGGTAACTTAAGACCAATATTAAGCGGTGGCGATGCTGTATCATTCGGTGCATATAGATTTGCTGAAGTAGCTCCTAATGCAAACGATTCTACAATGGGTATTGCTACTACAAGCTTATTCAAGAACGTTATTTATCTATCAACAGATTGGAGACACTTTGCTACTAATGAAACTATGATAAGAAGTATTTTAGACTTCTTGAATAGAAATGGTGGATCAGTAGTGGTGCCAGTAGAGCTTACTGATTTCGATGCTGTGAAGATTAACAATAGCGTGCATATTAAATGGAACACTGTATATGAACTAAACTCTAATAGATTTGAATTAGAAAAAGCTATCGCAAACGAAAGCGGAAAAACTTCATTCAGAACTATTGAAACAGTAAAAGCAGGAAACTGCAGCTCTGTGCCAAAAGAATACGGACCATATACTGATAGAGATGTAACAGTAGGAAACAAATACATTTACAGATTGAAAATTGTAGATAATGATGGAACTTACTCTTACAGCAATGAAGTAGAAGTAGCATTCGATAATAATGAGCTATCAATCGTTAAGATTACTCCAAACCCAGTAGAAAATAATGCGAAAATTATTTTCAATGCTGAAGGAAGAACAAACGTAGAAGTAGCTGTGTTCGACGTAACTGGTAAGAAGGTGCAAACCATCTTTAATAAAGTTGCTGAACCAGGCAATAACATTGCTGAACTGAATGCTCAGAACCTCTCAAGTGGAACATATACAATCGTAATTACTGATGGAACTCATACCGTCAATAAGCAAATTGTAATCAAAAAATAACATCGCTTTAGAGAATAACAAAAAAACAAAAAGTGGGGGGCGGATGCTCCTCACTTTTTTTATTTGGTAAATAGGAAAGATTTTTATATTTTTGAATATATTTTAAAAATTGAATATTAATATGAAAATAATAAATTTACTTTTTGTAATTGCTATTACTATGATGCTAAGTTGTAGTTCTGGGACTACTATCTATAAACAGCAGAATAATTATCAAATTAACCAGCTGAGCCCCAATAGCTTGCCGATAATCAGCGGTGCTATAAAATGGCAGGACTTTTTGGAGAAATCCAAATGGAACTGTAACAAGTAAAGCACAAGCAATTGTAATAAC
>CAZGXC010000056.1:0-11692 GCA_964529535.1 uncultured Hyphomicrobiales bacterium
TAGAGACAGCTCCACCAGTATATGGCAAAGATAAAGTCGCTGGACCGGTAACCCAAGTAGCGCTATCTAATGAGATAGAGACATTACTTGTAGGAGTGAGTGTGATAGTTCCAGCAGCAGGATTAAGCAAAATAGCATTTATCTTAGCTGTTTTTGCTAAACTTGTTGCATTAGGGTCAAGATATCCAACGCTAGCTTGTGGAGGGTTAAAAGCAAAAAATGGTTGGTTGACAACTTGTAATTTTACATTAGGTCTATTTGCAGTTGTAGACCCCGTAGCTGTAAAACCTGCTGGAGTTCCTACGTTATCCTGATACTTATACAAGGTCATATTATTACCTGTAGTTGCTGTTGTCCTAACAGTGTTGGTACCATTTCCTGAATTGGTAGGATTTATCCAAAGAACTTCTACCATAATGTTTGAAGTCCCATCCCAAGCAAAAGGAGTAGTAAAATTAATTGGCACCCAGTTGTTAGCTGAGCCAGCTGCACTTGGATTAAAAATTCCCGAGTATACCTGAGTAAATTCGCCCGTTGCGTAGGGAGAAAAGCTCGTGTTTGGAAAGTTCGTTAGTGTAGTGTTCTTAATCCTCACAGAAAACTGCTGCAAATCAACAGCACCCACTACAGTATGATAGAAAGCGAGACTTGTGATACTACCCGCTGTAGCTCCTGCAGCTGTCAATTCAGCAGCTGTAAAGATCATCTGCGTCTTTGTAGATCCCCAAGATCCATTATACGGGTAAGATGAAGTTGTGGCGGTTCCCGTTCCTATCGTAACTTCCACCGCACTTGAAATGTTGACTCCAAGCAGTAGCATCATCAGCATGGCGCTAAAGAGTCCGTAAATACGTTTCATAAGAAAAATTCCTTATATTGTTTATAAAAAAATTAATTATTTTGTTCGCTATTTTAATATCGCCTAAATTACTGATTTTTATACTGAACAAAAAGCAAATCATTGCGACTGTAAAATCATAATATAAGCCCAAACCCGCTAAATCAGCGGTTTTAGCTATTGTTTTGATGCTTTTCATTGCATAAAAAGCTTATTTGGCTCTCAAAAATATGAAATTATTTCTAATAAACAAACTATTTTTTCAATATTTATCCAATTTTTCGAGAATATTCCAAATAATTTGTAACATTGTAATGGTCAAAGCAAAAACATGTGTAACAAATTGCACACATTCTTAAACAATGTAAAATTATTAGCTTTATCGCTTGATCATTCCCTTAATTTTCTCCACCGAATCTTTGGCTGCATTTTTCCGAGCTAAATTCCCTGCTGCTTTTGCCATATTATTCAATTTTTGCTCTGCATTTATTAGAGTAAAAATGGCATTGCCTAATTTCTCGCCGATTTCATTATTGCGAATAATGATTGCGGCATTGCTGTTTTTTAGCTCTTCGGCATTGGCTTCTTGCTCATTATTGGACGCACTTGGCAGTGGCACTAATACTGATGGCTTTGCGGCATAGCATAGTTCGGCTACGGTTGTGGCTCCTGAGCGGGCAATCACGAGGTCAGCAGCTGCATAAGCAGCCCCCATATCGTCTATAAATTCGAGCATTTTCACGTTTGGCGGGAGCGGACTACCGCTTAATTTATAGTCCTTACCCGTCTGCCAAAGGAATTGAATATTACTATCTTTTAATTCATCGAAAGAAGAGCGCGCCGCATTGTTGATGGCTCTGGCTCCGAGGCTTCCGCCGAATATTAGCACGGTTTTCTTTTCTGGATCCAATCCGAATTGCTTTCTAGCATCTGCTTGGCTTGGGACATTATCGAACATTTTGCGGAGTGGATTGCCGAGGCAAATTACTTTGCTTTGGGCTTCTGGAGCGAAGTATTGCTTCGTCGCATCGAAGCTCGTGATTATTAAATCCGCCTTTGTGGAAAGCATTTTTATTGTTTTTCCGGGGGCTACGTTAGATTCCATCAATACCAGTGGGATGCCCATTTGGCTTGCGGCTATTCCTACTGGATAACTTATATATGCGCCTGTGCAAAGGGCAAAATCCGGTTTCTCCGTTTTAATAATTCTTCTCACTATTCCGAGAGATTTAATGATTTTAAAAGGCAGGCTAAGCGTCGAGATGCTTAATAAACCGCCGAATCCGCGAATAGGGATTGGAGTGAAGCTGTATCCGCTTGCGGGCACGACCCTTGCTTCGAGTTTCTCCGAGTTTCCCACAAAAAATGCCTTAAAGCCACCGCCTGTTTGCTTGTTAAATTCTTCTGCTACAGCGATTGCCGGGAATAGATGTCCTCCCGTTCCGCCAGCACCGATTATTGCTTTCGTATTTTCCATCAATTTTATAATTTCCCAATTATTTTCAATAATATGCTATTATTGACAAAATAAAAGTGATATTATTTTGTTTCTATAATTTAATTAATGATGTAATAAGTAAAGATTGATGCTTTATGAGTATTTCAGATATTAACTTTCCGATTAGTAATTCCTTAGTAATATACGGGATTATCTTGATGATTATTCTTCTTACTCCGATGTTATTAAAGAAGATAAAGATCCCAAGTATTGTAGGATTAATTATTGCCGGAATGCTTATTGGTCCCAATGGATTAAATATCATCGTAGCGGATCCAAATATTTCCTTTTTTGGGAATATTGGCTTGCTATTTATAATGTTTATTGCTGGTTTGGATTTGGATTTTCATGAGTTCAAGAAATTCCGCAACTTCAATCTTTTCTATGGTTTATTGCTCTTTTTGCTTCCATCATTATTGGCATTTGTAATATTTCGTTTTTTCCTTGGGGATTCTGTTATTCAATCGATGCTAATTGCGATAATATTTTCTACTAACACTTTGATTTCATATCCCATTGTAAAGCGGTTAAATGTCGCCTCGACTATGCCGGTGATTGCTGCGGTCGGCGCTGCCGTATTAGCAGATACTACTATCCTGATTCTTTTGGGCTTTCTTAAGCAATTTGCCGTCAGCGGTATAGACCTAACTATTGTCATCACCGTGGTTCTAAAGTTTATTCTTTATGCGGGCATCATCTTGTTCGTTTATCCACGCTTAACTCGCCTATATTTCAAGTCTATAGATATAGAAAATACATCTCAGTTTTTATATACTTTTACTCTGTTAATTCTTACGGCACTGCTCTCCCATGCTTTTGATATTGAGCCGATTGTCGGTGCCTTCCTTATGGGATTAGCTTTGAATCATCAAATTCCTCATAATTCTGTGCTGATGGGACGTATTGAATTTGTAGGGAACGCCTTATTCATTCCTTTCTTCCTTATTTATGTGGGGTTTATGATTGATTTAAAGGCATTATTCTCTGATTTTGCTCCTTGGATTTATTCCTTGCTATTTATTTTCATATCATTTGTAGGGAAGTATGCAGCTGTTTATTTGGCTTCAAAGTCCTTTAAAATTGATAGGGATAGCAGGCATCTGATATTCGGTCTAAATCTCTCGCAGGCAGGTGCTACGATTGCTATTGCCATTGTTATTCATAGCTTGGGATTGGTCGATACTAATTTTCTTAATGCTGTGATTATCCTGATTCTCTCTACTTGCATTGTTTCTACTTTTATCTCGGAAAAATACGGCAGAAGAATCGCCATTAAAAATGCGAATATTAATATTATTCCTGACACATATCCGCAAAGAATACTCGTGCCATACGCTAACCCCAAGACAATCAATACTTTATTGAAGACAGCTTTGCTATTTAAGGAGAACAATGGCGAGCCTCTTTTCCCGATTAGCGTCATTACTGAGCCAGAGGATGCGAATAATATCATTTATTCGAACGACAAGATTTTATCAAATATCTTAAAGCAAATAGAGGCATTTAATATTACTCTTACACCGACGACGAGAATCGATACGAGCCTACCAAATGCTCTCGATAGAGCGATTAATGAATTGATGATAACGACGACAGTTCTCGGATGGAACTTTAAGAAATCTATTGATAGCAATATTTATAACAAGCAGTTAGATCAATTACTTAACAGAAATAGCTCTATGTTCTTGGTCTGCAAGATTAACAATATTCAGAGCATAAAGCAGATTAACATTTTTGTTCCGGAAAATGCTCAATTCGAAAAGGGTTATCAGCGATGGATTGAAATTCTGCATGTATTCGCGAAGAACTTCAGTGCCGCTATTAATATCCATCAAGTGAATAATGAATCGCCTTATATTTATAATATTTATAAAAATTCTGGGCTGAAGCCAAGCATTCAATATCTTCCTTCATTTGATAGCGTAGAGATTGAGGATTTGGCGAAAATTGATTCGATTAACATAGTTATTCATTCGAGGATGAAAGGGATTTCGCACAGCGTAAAAGATAATCACTTCGTGAATAGGCTAATTGATAAGGCAGAAGATACGAATATTATCATCATTTATCCGGAGCAAAGCAAGACCTTCAATATTGAAGAAATTTATGGCTATTCCGAGGTAATGAACGAATCGCTAATCTCCACTAATTTAAACCTCTTAGAGAGATTATACAATCTTATTAAAAAGTCTATTAAGGGCTAAGAAACAAAGCACATCTTTAACAACAAACCCCTCACCCCGCTCGAATGATTCGAGAGGAATGAGGGGAGATTGTTTGTTAAGTTAATACTTGGGAATTAATTAACATCGATAACAATAATATTACCAATGTTCAATCATTAAATCATTCCAAGTTCTTTACCGACCTTTTTGAAGGCAGCAATAGCTTTATCAATTTGCTCAGTGCTATGCCCAGCGGAGATCTGCACGCGGATTCTGTCCTTGCCTCTTGGCACAACTGGGAATGAGAATGCCGTAACGTAAATACCCTCTTCGAGCATTCTATCAGCAAATTTCACTGCTAATGCAGAGCTATTCTCATATTTACCGAACATTATCGGAGCAATTGGATGCACGCCTGGGATAATATCAAATCCTGCTTCAGTCATTTCCTTGCGGAATTTCTGAGTGTTTTCTTCTAATTTATCGCGTAATTCCGTAGTATGCGAAAGAATATCGAGGCATTTAATAGTTGCGCCAACTACCGATGGAGCGAGAGTGTTGGAGAATAAATACGGACGAGCTTTATTACGCATCCAATCAATTACTTCCTTAGGACCAGCAATACAACCACCGGAAGCACCGCCGAGAGCCTTACCAAAAGTAGTAGTAATAATATCTACTCTATCCATTACATTATGATGTTCGTGAGTTCCGCGACCAGTCTTGCCCATGAAGCCAGAGGCGTGCGATTCATCAACCATCACCAAAGCACCATATTTATCAGCGAGATCGCAAATTGCTGGAAGATTTGCTATATCCCCATCCATTGAGAATACGCCATCAGTAGCAATCATAATAAATCTGCAACCGGCTTCTTTTGCTTCTTTCAAGCATCTTTCCAAGCCCTTGCCAGTTTTGCCAGTAGCTTGATCAAGTTCTTCTGTATCCCTCATATCAGCGTGATTATAGATCCATCTTTTTGCCTTGCACAAACGGATACCGTCAATAATCGAAGCGTGATTTAGGGCATCGGTGATAATAGCATCGTTTTCGCCGAGCAATGGCTCGAACACAGCAGCATTCGCATCAAAGCAAGAGCAGAAGAGGATAGAATCTTCCATTCCGAGGAACTCTGCAGTTTTATTCTCTAATTCCTTATGAATATCCTGAGTGCCGCAAATAAAGCGAACAGAGGATAGTCCATAACCGCGATTATCAATTTGCTCGTGAGCAGCTTTAATTAAATCTGGATGAGAAGATAATCCAAGGTAATTATTTGCGCAGAAGTTAAGAACTTTCTTGCCTTTTACGAGGATTTCTGAGCTTTGAGGGCTTTCGATAATTCTCTCTGCTTTATAGAGTTTTTGCTCGTGAAGTTTTTGAATTTCTTCATTCAAATATGATTTTAATTCACCATACATATTATTTAGCCTTTATATATTATTATAAAATTTATTATTTATCATTTCTATTTCAATAAAAAACATATCTTCAAAAATAGTATTTTTTTGCGAGAAAATAAAGAAATATCAAAGAAAAGTAGAATTTAATAGTAATCATTAAAGTTAAATATAAAAGCGCCGATATTGGAATTATAATTAATCGGAATGAAAATAATTTTCAGATAATTACATATTATTCATTATTTAAGAAAAGGAATTACTTTATGAAAATTGGGCCCAAGTTAAGCTTAATTACCATCTCTCTTATCGCAATTTTAGTGGCTGCGATGTCTATTGTAAATACTTTTAAAACAATAGATTTTACCGAAGACGAATATACAAACCAAGCGAAAAAGAACCTATCTATTGTAGATTATCAAATAGATGTCTACAAAAAGAATTCTGAAGGTTTTGTTACGTTTACTGCTGGTAGAGATATATTAAAAAAAGCAATTATTGCGAAAGATAGAGCAGCTGTGATTGAAATAGTAAAAAACGCGCTCGGTACTTCAGATATCGAATACGTTAATGTATCGTATAGTGATTTCAAAGTAATTTACAGGTCGCATGAACCTGACAAATACAACGACTATGTTACCAACAATGCTGATTTTCAAATAGCATCGAAAGGCAATGTTGTATCCGGAGTATTTTCCACCAAAGTAATTCCTCTTGCAATAAGAGCAGCTGCGCCGATTTATGACGATAACCATAATCTTATAGGTCTTATTTCGGCGGGATATCGCTTTGACCATACTAAAATGCTTGATAGATTTAAAGAAATGTATAAGTCCGACTATACTTTCTTTAAAGGTGATACCAGAGTAAGCACAACCATTAAAAAAGATGGCAAGAGGCTCACTGGCACTAAAGTAAAAGAGGAAATAGGCAATATTGTACTGAAAGAAGGGAAGGAATATTCCGGCGTAGCTGAAGTAGGTGGAGCCGAAATGTTAACTTATTACAAACCAATATTTGGTCATGATGGCAAAGTCCTAGGAATGGCTTTTAGCGGAATTCCATTAAAAGATGCTAGAGCAACAGAATCAAAAATACTAATGGGTGGCATCATAACGGGGCTTGTATTTTTATTGATAATTGCCACAGTTGTTTTTTGTATTCTTAAAAAAGTAGTTGTAAAGCCCATACATAAAACTGTTGAAATGTCGAATAATATTTCAAAAGGAATTTTTAACGAAACAGAAATTACTTCTAAAGATGAATTCGGAGAGTTAGCCACATCATTCAATCAGATGCAAACTATTATCAAATCTGTAATAAACGAGAACAATTTAGTGGCTCAGGAAGCTGTAAATGGTAATTTCAAATATCGCGCTGAGGCAAGCAAGTTCCAGGGTGAATACAAAACAATGGTAGAGGGAACGAACTCAATCGTGGAATCTTACGTCGTTCCATTGCAAACTATCGGGGATTATATGATTCAATTTTCGCAGGGCGTTATTCCCCCGAAAAACACTGCTAATCGCCCTGGTGACTTCGTAGCAATACGCGGAGCAATTAATTCTCTAATAGATACATTATCAGCTATGCGAGCAGATGGTGATTTATTAATTAAGGGCGTGCAAGAAGGAATTATCCAAGATGTTCGCGCAGATGCTTCAAAACACAAAGGAATATATCATGATATAATTCAGGGATTCAATGATACTCTTGATACGATGGCATCACCATTAGTTGAGTTATTTAATGTCCTCGAAAAATTATCAAAGGGCGATCTTAGCGCAAGAATGGTAGATCAATATAATGGAAGTTTTCTTCAATTAAAGAACAACTTGAATAATACTATTAACTCCCTGCCATTAGAAGAGATAATACAAGTAATGACGGCAATGGCTGATGGAGATTTAACAGTTAAAATGATAAAAGAATATCAAGGCGATAACCTGAAAATTAAAGAGTCTGTAAATAATACTATCGATTCTCTAAATTCTATATTAAATAACGTTAGGTCTACTGTCGATGAGGTTACTCGTGCGGCAATGCAAGTCTCCGATACGAGCCACGCTCTTTCTCAAGGCGCTACTGAACAAGCAGCATCATTAGAAGAAATTACTTCTTCTATGCACGAGATTGGTTCGCAAACCCGCAGAAATGCTGAAAATGCTAATGTAGCTAATGCTCTTTCGAATAATGCTCGAAATGCAGCAGAAAGAGGAAATTCCGAAATGGGACATCTAATAGGAGCAATGACCGAGATAAACACTTCGTCGAACAGTATCTCAAAAATCATTAAGGTAATTGATGATATCGCTTTCCAAACTAACCTGCTTGCTCTAAACGCAGCCGTAGAAGCAGCAAGAGCAGGTCGCCATGGCAAAGGATTCGCAGTGGTTGCGGAGGAAGTTCGTAGCCTTGCGGCACGTAGCGCCACAGCAGCGAAGGAAACTTCTGATATGATCGAGCACAGTATAAAAACTGTAAATCGTGGAGCAGATTTAGTCCAAAAAACTGGTGAAGCCTTGATGGAAATCCAACAAGAAGCGGTAAAAGTAGCTGATATTATTGCAGAAATTAACACTTCATCTAACGAGCAAGCACAGGGCATTGCGCAAATTAACGAAGGACTAAGCCAAATAGACAGGGTAACACAAACAAATACCGCCAGCGCCGAGGAATCAGCAAGTGCAGCCGAGGAGCTATCTGGTCAAGCATCGCAACTCCGTGAGTTAGTAGATAGATTTAGACTAACGAATAATGGTGGCGGTGGAAGCTATTCTATGCGTCTCAATAGTGGCAGAAATAGAAGCCTGATGGGCAGATAATTTACTCAAAAAAAACTAATGAATAATAAGGAGGGAACTCAGAAATGAGTATCCCTCTTTTTTATATTTAATACTCACTTTCTAACTCTTCGGTTAATTTTCTGTTAAGTTTGCTCCGAAATTTTATTATTATTAGGATAATCCTTATATTTAAGGTCCGTAATATTGAATATTCTTTTGAAGAGAAATGACAAAAAGCATTAGTATCTTGGATAACCCTAATTATTACTTTAATAGGGAATTAAGTTTGATTGAGTTCCAGCGTCGCGTCTTAGAGGAAGCGCAATCGCCGGAGCATCCATTGTTAGAAAGATTGAAATTCGTTTCAATTTTTAGTTCTAATTTAGATGAATTCTTTATGATTCGCATTGCCGGATTGAAGAGGCAAATCGCTGCCGGATTTGATCAACGCAATAATGATGGATTGTCTCCGAAGGAGCAACTACGCGAATGCCAAAAACGGCTGACTCCACTATACAAGAAGCAGGAGCAAATATTAAATGAGGATATTATTCCAGCACTTGCGAAGGAAGGCATCATTATTCATGAGAGGAACGAACTCTCCGCTGATGAAATTGATTATTTACGAAATTACTTTAAGGAATCTATACTCGCATTGCTTACCCCTCTGACGCTTGATTCGGTGCATCCATTCCCGCGAATCATCAACCGCTCTCTGAATATTGCCTTTGTTCTGTCCAATCCCGAAAAGCCAGATGAAGATGATAAAATTGCCTTTATTCAGATACCCGTTAACCTGCCAAGATTGGTGCGATTAGAGCGAGAAAAGGCATTCCATTACGTGTATATTGAACAGGTAATAAAGCTAAATGCTCAATTGCTTTTTCCAAATCTGCAAATAGAGACTATGAATACATTCAGAGTAACTCGCGATGCGGATATTGATATCGCTGAAGATGAAGCTGATGACTTGATGGAGGAAATTGCTGAGCAAATCAAGCATAGACGTTGGGGAACTGCCGCTGTGAAATTAGAAGTAAGCCCTAAAATGCCAAGATACCTCGTGAACTTCCTGATGGAATCGCTTGAGTTACAATATGATGATGTATATGTTCACGACAGACCGCTTAGCTTACCTGATTTAACGAAATTAACTAAATTGGAGCTAAACCACCTAAAAGATAAACCATTTAGTTCTCGGACTTTACCAGAATTGGCAAAGCCAGAAGTAAATATTTTCGATGTGTTGAAAAAGAAAGATCTCTTAGTTCATCATCCATTTGATTCATTCTCTAATAGTGTATTGAAATTGCTCAATGCCGCTGTAGATGACGACGCCGTCAAGGCGATAAAAATTACACTTTATCGCGTAGGTAATGATTCTCCTATCGTCGAAGCTCTAAAAAGAGCTGCCGAAAAAGGGAAGGAAGTTACCGCATTCGTAGAGATTAAAGCAAGGTTCGACGAGGAAAATAATATCCAATGGGCTAAGGAATTAGAAAACGTCGGACTGCACGTAGTATATGGAGTTTTGGGATTAAAAACTCATTGCAAAATAGCTATGATTGTCCGCCAAGAAAATGGTAAATTAAAGAATTACTTACACTTAGGCACTGGAAATTATAATCACGTTACTTCTCGCCTATATACTGATATGGGCTTATTTACTTCAGATGAAGCAATGGGCGACGATGCTATTAACCTATTTAATCGCTTGACGGGATTCTCTAATTTCAAAGATTGGAAGAAGCTTATCGTAGCTCCTAATCATCTGCATAATCGTATTATCTCTTTAATTAATCGCGAAGCGGAGTTGCACACGAAGGAGAACCCTGGGCTAATAATTGCGAAACTTAACTCTCTGGCTCATGAAGGAGTTACGCAAGCGCTTTACAACGCTTCTATGAAGGGCGTTGAGATTCGTCTGATAATTCGCGGGGTTTGCTGCTTGCGCCCTGGTATTCCAAAGATCAGCGAGAATATTGAAGTGAGAAGCATAGTCGGCAGATTCCTCGAGCATACTCGCATTATTTATTTTAAGAATGCAGGCGACGATGAAGTCTATTTGACAAGTGCCGATTGGATGACTCGTAATTTACACAAACGTGTGGAGCTAATGTTCCCTGTGGAAAGCCAGCTACTAAAAGAGAGATTAAAAGCTATCTTGGATATTTATTGGCAAGATAATACTAAATCTTGGAGATTGACTACAACTGGAAAATATGACAAGATAGTTCCGGAGAAAGATGCCAAGCCGTTTTCTTCGCAGAAGCACCTCTTAGAGCAAACCGCTAAACGCGTTACGAAGCAACGCAAAAAGATTTTGAATATATAACATCTTATATTCTTCTATGCGTATTCTTACCCCAAGGGGTGGAACATCTTATGGACTTCTTTGATAGAAGTATTATCAATATGAGTATAGATTTGCGTGGTGCTAATATCCGAATGCCCAAGCATTTCTTGCACTGCCCTAAGATCGGCACCGCCCTCGATTAAATGCGTGGCGAAGCTATGCCGCAAAGTGTGGGGATGAATATTCTTGCTAATGCCAGCGATACTCGCGTATTCTTTGAGCATTTTCCAGATATATGCCCGCGTGAGCGCATTGCCGCGCTGATTAAGGAAAAGAATATCGCCCGTTTCCACAGTTTTTACGAAGTGGATGCGGGCTTCTTTTTTGTATCTTTCTATCCATTCGAGTGCCGATTGCCCGATTGGGACGAGCCGCTCTTTGCTGCCCTTCCCGAATACCCTGATTATCTCTGCCTCGCTGACGATATCGCGCTGCTTCAGATTAATTAGCTCCGACACTCGTAGCCCGCAGGCATAAAGGGTTTCAATAATCGCCCTATCGCGGAGTGCACCAGCTCGAGAAGTATCGATGATTTGTAACAATCCAGAAATTTCCTCGAAAGTCAGGACTTCCGGCAGCTTCCGAGTTAGTTTGGGGAGTTCGATAATATCCGTAATATTTTCAGGGATAATCTTCTCGTTGAATAAAT
>CAZGXC010000056.1:11792-14613 GCA_964529535.1 uncultured Hyphomicrobiales bacterium
GGGAGTTCGATAATATCCGTAATATTTTCAGGGATAATCTTCTCGTTGAATAAATATGAATGCAATCCCCGAATAGCAGACAAATAGCGGGAAATCGTCGCAGATTCCAGCCCAATATCATACAATCCTGCGAAATATCTGCTAATATCATCATAAGTGAGTTTTGATAAATCCTGTATTCCAATATTGCTAAGATAATTAGAGTATTTTTGCAAATCTAACTGATATGAAATCAATGAATTAGCCGAAAGCCCTTTCTCGAACTTGAGAAAAGTCATAAACTCATTGATTTGCTTTTCTAATTTCATAATTGATCAAGTGAAGAAGAATAGGATTTGCCCTCTGGCTTTTCAAAAAAACACTATTATTAATAGATTACACTTGAATTGACTAATGAATAAAAAATTTATTTTAGTCAAATTCGACTTTATCATTAGTCTTTATTATATTCAATAAACAGAAAGTAATGAATAAACAGAAAGTAATAAAAAATAACATTATTATCGGAATAATAGCATTGCTCATCGTAGGATGTTCTGCCGCAAAGCATAGCGAATTAGATTGCGTAAAGGAAAATCAAAAAGATTTAGTGATAAACTGTGGCACAATATACGAACGCACCGGTGGCAAAATATATAAAAGTATTAATACAAATGGAATTGCCTTCCGCGTGGAAGAAATGGGAAATGGAGAGAAAAAATTCTCCGACACCATTCGCCTTCAGCCGGAGACCTATTGCTATTTAAAACAAAGATTAGAGAATTTAGCGATAAAAACCTCCTCGATGTATTACCCGGGAGAAATTCAAGAGTTTATTGAATACAAGAATCAAACACTAAACGTATCATTCAGAGCTATTTGGAATCCCCAAAATATTGATTATGTAGAGAATCGGAAGGAAGCCAAAGCTTTGTATGACACACTGCAATCCCTTTGTAGATAAAGCACTTAAATATTATTTCACTTTTTTTTGAGACTTTTTGCTACTTAATGTGTCTTTTGTATACTCAATTAGTAAGATAATAAGAGATGAGAACAAATGGAATATATTGGTTTATAATAATTATCTCTCTCGCCGGAGTAGTTTCGTGCAATGTCTGTAACGACAAAGGCGCAACTAAAGATGCAGAGATTAGAGATATTTACTTCAATTCCAAGAATTTGAATAACGAATCAATTAATATTCTGGCAATTAATGCAGAGGGAAGTAATTTAGAGGAGGTTCTGAATGATGCTATATTATTCGCTCCTCCTTCTAAATTCGCGCAAATTGTTTATAAGAATAATTACGATGCAAAAAAACTATTTTTGCGTAATTTGAAAAAACGGAAATCTTACGAAATAAAGATTGATAACTCTACCGAGTTGCTAAGCAATCCGCAAATCTCTAATGATGGGCGGTATATAATTGCGAGCAAAGAGAGATTCAATTTGGTAATTATAAAAAATGAATACGACTCGGTTTTTACGAATTATTATCGGACAAAGACACTTGATGCTCATAGCTTCCGCTATTCAATCGCTCCAAGTTCGCAGAAAATAATTTTCTTTACTTATAGCGATGATAAAGTTTTAGCGAATATTTTTGATATTGATACTAAAACAATCGAAAGCAGCTTCACTATTTATCAAGCCTTAGATAATGAAATTGTCTTGAAAATAGCTTGGAGCAAAGACTCCAAATACATATATTATTGCAATGATGAAGATAGCATAAACTACTTATTCAAAAGGAATGTCGCCACGGGAGTGGAAACAAAATATAAATTAGGTGCGATAGCCTTAGACGAAATTTCTCCAATAAGCGAAAATCGCCTGATGGCAAGCACAAGTTCCGGGAGTATCGCTAGCATCTCCCTCGCAAATGATACTATTAGCTCAATGGAAACTATATGCGAAGCAAAACAAGATGAGCAATGTTGCAACCTCTCATATAATGAGAAAAATGGTAAATTGATATTTAATAAGATCATAAAAAATAGCAAGCCACTTCAAAACGGTAACTTATACTATTATGATCTGAATACGGAAAAGATTAAATATATATTTAGTAATGCTGGAGCAGCATTCTGGACTGATATGTGATGAATACAAAATTGGAGAAATTATCGGAAAAAGAACTACTGACGCTATTTCAAGATAAAAATAGCGCAGAGAAAGCTTTTGCTGAAATTTATTCCAGATATTCAAGGCAAGTATGGGCATATTGCCTGAAAATCACAGGAAACAACGAAGACGCAAATGATATTTTCCAAGAAGTCTTTATTAACTTCCATAATGCTATAGCGACTGGGCAAGAAATATCGAACATTAAGTATTATCTGATTTCAATAGCTCGGAATACCTTCCTGAACCAAAAGAGAAAAAACAGCAAGTTAGTAAATATTGACGAAATACATTCCCTGATAAATGACAATACAGCGGATAATTACATCTTGAAAAATGAGCAGAATGAATTAATAAATATGGCGATAGATTCATTGCCATTGGAATACAAAGAGGTTTTTGTCCTCCGCTTATACCAAGGGTTTACATACCAAGAAATAACAGATTTGCTCGGCATACCAGTCTCGACAATAAAGAACAGAATATTCAGAATCAGATAAAGATTATAAAAAATAACTACAAAAAATAAAGATTATAAATAATAAATATTGATACTACAATGGATTATAGTGAATTAATATACGATTACTTAGATGGCGAGCTAAATCCCACGCTTGAGGATAAGCTCTTCGCTGAAATGTCGGTTAATCAGGATCTAAGAAGTGATTTCGCAAAGCAAATTAAAATTAACAACTTTGCCCTCGAAGATATGAAC
>CAZGXC010000057.1:0-1811 GCA_964529535.1 uncultured Hyphomicrobiales bacterium
TGTAAAATAAATCAATTTTTCATCATTGGAATAAGCAGTATTATTAACACGTAGATAAGCTGATATTTTATAACGTGGATCATCTTCGGGTATCAATTTAAGAGTTTCCATATCGTAAAGCAGCACCTTCTCTACTAATTCAGGTCTATAGCTATGATCTGGTGTGGCCACCCATCTGATAAACTTTCTAGCCCGTGCCGCCAAATATTTCCCATCATCTGAAACTCGAATGAATGATACACCTGTGTTTTTTTCACCTAATGTGTCTATCAATTTCATGTCCTTTAAATCATATACACGTATCCCGCGTATCCAATTAGCAGGATGCCATTGCTCAGCCATCCATGCCAATACTACCAACCTATTAGTTTTGAAATTAAACGATATTGGGTCTTGTGGTAATGGACCGTCAAGTATCATAGAATTAGGATGTGGCGTAGATGCTACTATCTTTCCGCTGGGCCACTCAACTTTCTCGAAGTTGTAGGTGTATAGATACTTACCATCAGGAGAGAAAGCCATACCACCTTTGATTTTTCCGGTGTAATCATTTAATTTCTTGCCTGTCATCAGATCTAACTCAAATGTTCTGAGTTTAGTATCCGTAACTAATATGCTGGTATCTCCTGGCATAATTAAGACGCTAAGGTTGTCGTCGTATCCTTCGCCGTATTCGCCATACTCCCATTTTTTTTCTTGGAAGATTTTTTCTTGTGCTTGCGTCGTCGCAAGGCATATTAATATTGCTATTGCATATATTAATACATTTGTTGTTGATTGTTTCATAACAATATTCCTTTTAAAAGATTAAAAAAGTTTGTTAATTTAAATGATTAATTGTTGTTGTTGCAAAATTATGAAATATTTTGTTTAAAAAACAAGTTTTTTTTGTTTTCTCAAAAAAATATTATCTTCACCCTTTATAACTTGGAATCAAATGAACAATAAGTAGCGAAAGCGTCCCGCTTTCGCTACTTAAGACGCTTTCTTTTTTTTTATTATGAATTATTTATTATGAATTATTGAATACTTCACTCAATTAAAATTGAACTTTGCTACCGCTATTGCTTACGCTGATTTTAACGGTTCTGCCCATATAAACACTTAAGTTCGGTGCCGAATGCCCAGCAGGGAAGTTGAATATTACGGGGATTTTCAGGTCTTTAGTATATTCTTTTAATACTTCCTGTGTGGTCTTTTTCCATGGTTCTTGTTTTGAAATATTTGTAAAGTTCCCAAAGATGATAGCTTTTGCATTTTTCAACTTTCCACTTCGTTTCAGGTTTTGCATCATCCTGTCGATGGAATAAAGGGCTTCTTCTACGTCTTCAATCAGCAGGATATACGGCTCAGTAAATTGTTCGAAGTCTACATCTGTGCCGTTCAATCCGACGATTATTGAGAGGTTCCCACCTACGATTACTCCCTGCGCCTCTCCGAACTGATTTAGTGGATCTGCTGGCAAATTATATTCCTTAATATTACCGAGAAGTGCCTCGCGGACGGAATTGGCTGATTCGTCATTTGTGCACCGCGCCATATCCACCGCGGAAGAATACCACAGCCCTAATGTTTCGATTATCGAGCATTTCTTGTAGGTCGGCGGCTCTTTCCGCGTCAGATGCAGGGAACCATCCGCCAGTGGAATCGAAGACGTGCTTCGCTACTTTTACTTTAAATCCCCAGGCTTCAACGGCTTTGATTAGCGAATCGCATTTTTCGGGGCTAAAATAATTTCTCGATGAAATCGTGGCTATTCCAATGCTATCACCCATTTTTAAATATGGCGGGCATATATGGGGCAATTGGTA
>CAZGXC010000057.1:1831-5724 GCA_964529535.1 uncultured Hyphomicrobiales bacterium
TTTTTGTTGCCTGTGTCGCTTGGATTATTGGAGCAAGCGACTGCAAATATCGCGATAAAAAGAAGTATTGCTTTTTTCATTTGAATATCTAATTTAATTTGACTGAATGTTTTCTTATTGTTAATTGTATTATTATGAATTGTTTTCTTAATATTAATTATTTTCTTAATTCTTTATAAAGTTATAAAATGCTGGCTTGCCTTTGGCTATTCGCAGAGAATACTTGCCACTCGGTAAAGTTTTTATGTCTATCAGCGTAGCAGCACTCTCGTATTGAGTGATTATATTGCTTTCTGCATCAGTAATCGCTACATTGAATGGTGGGGCAATTCCATTGATTTTCAGGAACATATTTCTGCCCTTGATGCTCGGCAATGGATATTGATTGATTAGAAACACATTGTCCGAATAATAGTATTTATCCCCGATGTTTAAATTGATTAATGTGTCGCTGCCCAACTCTACATAGTAAATATTCCAACGCTTTAGCTTCGGCATCAACTCTGCCACTAAGCTTAGGTCATTTCCCTCGCTGGCGGGATCATTATTCATCAGAAGCAAATCGCCTTGCTTTTCATTTTCTAAAGTAATAAGTGTCTCAAGCATCTGCGACATCGCCTCGGCAGAGATCTGATTGCTATAGCAAGCTAAACGATTAATATTAGGCAAACTATCTATGATTAAAGAATCGATTTTGTTGTTCGTAATGCTAATATCTTCTAATTTTTTGCAATGAGAAAGCTTAATCTCGCTTAGCATATTATTAGAGCAATCGATTGATATTAATTCCGGTAAGTTCTCTAAATTAATTTCTGCGAAGGAATTGTTTGCGATATTTAATTTTGCTAACTTATTCTTTATAGGGAACTTAATAGACATTAGCTTGTTTTCAGAGCAATTAAGTTCTAGCATATTTTTATTTGCGGTGATATCTAAATTAGGTAGTAAATTTTTGGAACAATCTAAGTTTTGCAATGCAGTTAAAGCAGAGAGACCGATAGATTTCAATTGATTTTCTCTACAATTTAAATATGATAATTGATTTTTCTTCGGAAAGCTAATCTTATAAATATGATTTTTATTACAATAAATAGTCGTTAGCTGCGTGCAGGAAGTCAAATCAAGGAATGTTATTAGATTACTATTGCAATTCAAGCTCGTAAGATTTGGATTATTGAATAGCACTGATTTAATTTGATTCTTGGAGCAATCTAACTTATTTAATTCTTGCAAGTTGCTTAAATCTATTCCTTCTAACAGATTGCTTGAGCAATTAATATTTTTTATCTTGCCATTAATTATTGGAGTAAGATCTTTGATTTGATTGTTGTTGAATATTACTTCGCTTAATTCATCGCAACCGCGTAAATCCAGCGATTTAATTTGATTATTCCGACAGCTGATCCTTTGCAAAGCAGGCAAGAAGCGCATATCCAATTGCTTTAATTTATTATCATCAACATTCACAGTCAGTAGCTTGGGATTATCCCCGAAAATAACTTTCTCGAGGTTGCTCCCCTGCAAGTCTATATGTTTTATTGATTTACTTTTGGAGAAGTCTATCGTATTGATTCTATCACATACAAATTTCTCGTCTCCTTTTTTCAGAATCACCCTCTTTATTTCTTTGGGTAAAGTCGGATAAAAATATGCTTTTATAGAATCAATCCTGCCATAAAAAGTAATGACATTATCATTGATTTTAATCGCTAACATTTTATTAGGAGTATCTATTACCTCATTTGGCTCGCGAATATCATTGTTGTTGAGATCCACCCACAGATTGGGGCTCGCAGCATTGCTTGGTTTAATCGTTACAAAAAGAACACGATTGAACATAATTTGCGGGAAGGTTAAGCGAATCGCCTCCGTGCTGTCGAGTTTCATCGGGAACGCACTATACAAGCCATCTACAGCATAGCGAATCAATTTTACTTCATTTAAGCTATCGAGTGCCTTTTCGAATACGATTTTTGGATTATTATCCTCGCTCCGTTCAGCATCAGTTTTGTCTTGGCGCGCTTTCATCGTCTTCGGATCAATCATTTTCCTGCTCGCCGGAGAATCCTTCTCACTATTATTCTCGGAAGATGCTTTCCTTTGGGTATTTTGATTAGTGGGTCTTGGCGTTGGTTTATTCGGCACAGTTTGCTTATTGCTTGATGGCGTTTGCCCCCATGCAACTATGCTTTGGGTAAATATCAAAGTCAAAATAATGAATATTCTCATTGCTTTTTTGATGTTATTCTTAAATATAGAAAATTAAACAACTTCAAAAATAAGGAATTAGTAAATTATATCCTAAAAAAAAGAATTTTATTAATAATAATATTAGTTTTCAAAATCATCGTTTTGTTTTATTCAATAAAAAAATAATAAGGCGTGCCAAGCGTTTATTCCTATTTATTATCAGAACTAAAATATTTATCTGATCTAAATTATTTTCTGAATTTAATTATATGATTATGGATTTTAAGAAGTTTACTTTAATTGCTGGACCTTGCTTAATCGAAGGGCGAGATATGCTTCGGCAAACTGCCGAAAAATTGCTTGGTGCTACAAAAGACCGAGATGTCAACTTTATTTTCAAAGCATCATATCGCAAGGCAAATCGGACTTCCGACGGCTCTTTCTCTGGAATTGGGGACGAAGCAGCGATTAAATTACTCGTCGATATTAAGCGCGAGTTTTCCCTGCCGATTCTTACGGATTTCCATTCCGTTCGCGAAATAGAAGATTACAGCAATGATATTGATATTATTCAAATTCCTGCCTTCCTCGCTCGCCAAACTGATATTATTGAAGCAGCTGCAAAGACTGGCAAAGTACTAAACATCAAAAAAGCTCAATTTATGGCTCCCGAAGACGCAATTAAAGCCGCAAAGAAAGCTATTAATTCCGGCAATCCAAACGTATTAATTACAGAACGAGGCACTTGCTTTGGCTATCATGATTTAGTTGTAGATTTTAGAGCAATATCGATAATGAAACAATCGGGACTGCCGATAATTTATGACGCTACGCATTCTCTTCAGCAACCATCAATCGGGCAAGAATCCGGTGGCAAACGCGAATTTCTATTCCCATTAGCAAAAGCAGCGATAGCTGTTGGAGTAAATGGAGTCTTTTTCGAGACACATCCCAATCCAAGCGAAGCCAAAAGCGATTCTGCCACTCAAATTCCATTAGAGAACGCAGAGAGCTTTATTAATGAAATTCATCAGCTATATAATTACATCAATGCAATCTAATAGCATTATAATAAAGTTAAGCAAAATAATATTCCCCGTTTTGGTAGCTATTGTTTTGAATGCTTGCCAGAGCAATGAAATTCCGCAATTCGACGCGGGAAATATCAAAGATAAACCAGAGCAATCTGTATCAAATATTGAAGTAAATTTCGTGGATTCTACATTCCGCAAAGCTACTTTATTCGCCGATTCCGCCTTCGTATATAATGAACATAATTATACGATGCTTCGGCAAAATATTAAAGTATTATTCTATTCTAAAGAAAATCATAAGCTCATCAGCACCTTAACAGCCGATAGCGTCCGAATAGAAGACAGAAGCAAAGATATGATAGCTTACGGCAATGTAGTGGTCAAGACTGATGCGCCCAGCTCCACAATACTTGAAACAAGCGAATTGCTTTGGAATAATATCGAACGTAAGATATACACCAAAAGCTTTGTAAAAATTACTTCCCCAAATGAGGTTTTGCAAGGCTATGGCTTTGAATCAGATGACAAACTATCTTATTATAAAATTTATAAAGTAATCGGAGAACAAAAGTGAAAAAACTATATATCGCAGGCAATTGGAAGATGAATACCAACGCCAACGAAGCAAGCGCGCTAATTTGCGAAATAAAGGATAATCTCGCCGCTATG
>CAZGXC010000057.1:5734-10134 GCA_964529535.1 uncultured Hyphomicrobiales bacterium
TCCTGTCGATATCGAAACGACTGCGCGCAATATCGAAGCTTCAATAATACGCCTGGGAGCGCAAAATTGCCACTACGAAAGCAAAGGCGCATACACAGGCGAAGTCTCCATTCCTATGCTAAAATACTTTGCTTGCGAATATTGCATTGTCGGGCACTCAGAGCGTCGTCAATATTTCAATGAAGCCAACCAATTTATCAATTTGAAAATCAAGGCATTACTTCAAGAAAAAGTTTCGCCAATACTATGCATCGGAGAGAGTTTGCAAGAGAGACAGAGCAAAGCTACTTTCGATGTTCTACAAACTCAATTAGATGAATCGCTTCAGGGAATCAGTGATGATGAAATAAAAAATATCATCATAGCATACGAGCCAATTTGGGCGATTGGAACGGGTGTAACAGCTACTGTTGAGCAAATAGACGAAACGCATAATTTCTTACGCAGCTATTTGATTGGGAAATATCCACAAAATGGCAATGAAGTCCCATTGCAATACGGTGGTTCTGTAAATGATAAAAATGCTGCCGAAATCTTTGCTATTGAAAATGTAAATGGTGCTTTAATCGGTGGTGCCTCGCTAAAAGCTGAGCAATTCATCAATATTATCAAATCAGGAAATATTTAGGTAAAATGGTGGCTATCCACGGAATTTCAAGTATTATTTGTATAAAACATTCATGTCTTGATAATAACATAGATATTTTATAAGTATTTTTAAATAATTCTTTGGTTTTTTGAAAAAAATTCCGTAATTTTGAAGTCCATAAAAAATATTATTAACGATTTGAACAAGAAATAATGGCTCATCATAAGTCGGCACAGAAAAGAATACGCCAAACAAGAAAGCGTAAAATTGCAAATAGAAACAACAGAAAGCAAATTAAAGAAGCTATCAAAGAAGTATTTGCAAGCAACACTTACGAAGCTGGATTCGAAAAATTCAAAAAAGCTAACTCTCTATTAGACAGATTGTCTCTTCGTGGCTTAATGCACAAGAACACTGCTGCTAATAGAAAATCTTCAATGGCTCGTCATTTGAATAAGATGAAAGCTACTGCAAGCAACTAAAATTAAATAATCAGAGCGCCCGTAGCTCAATTGGATAGAGCGTCTGACTACGGATCAGAAGGCTTGGGGTTCGAGTCCCTTCGGGCGTACTGCTTTTTTTTTAGAAAAATAAACATACCCGTGATAATTCAGTTTATCATGGGTTTTTGCGTTATCTTACCTATCTTTTCATAACTAATAAACAAAATCTTAAGCTATTTTTACTAAAATATTGCAAATTTAAATTAAATTCTTTAATTTTGAATTTTATAATAACAATATACTGAGAATCAAACAATGGGCAATATTAAAATTCATAGCGTAGGTATGAGAGATGGGCTACAAATGGAAAAAACAGTAGTCCCATTCGAAACAAAATTAAATTGGATAGACCAGCTGATCCAAGCTGAAGTAGACTTGATTCAAGTGGGCTCATTCGTCCATAAAGAAAAAGTCCCACAAATGGCGGATTCAGATGAGCTATTCATCGAAATCAACAAAAAATATCCCAATCGCAAGACATTATTCAGCGGTCTCGTTCTAAATGAACGCGGCTTGGAAAGAGCATTGAATTGCAATGTGGATTTAATTTGCTTCGGAGTATCGGCTTCGGAGACTCATTCCAATAAAAATACTGGAATGAGCGTAGATGATGCTGTCCAGAGAATTATCAAAATGGCTGTGGATATGCAAAAAGCCGGAAAGAAATATCAAGTATCGGTGCAGAGCGCATTCGGCTGTGGATTTGAAGGAGACATCGACGAAAATAAAGTCTATAGCATCGTAGATAAATATTTAGAAGCTGGAATTAAATTCATTAGTTTAGCTGATACAGCAGGATTCGCTAATCCCCAGCAAGTAAAAAGAATGTATAGCACAATCAAGGCTAAAGCTCCGGAAATCGACCTGGCTTGCCACTTCCACAATACTTATGGAATGGGAATAGCAAACTGCTATGCCGCTTATGAAGCAGGAGTAAATTACTTCGAAGCTGCCTTCGGTGGCTTGGGTGGATGCCCATTCACAAAGAAAGCTGCCGGCAACGTAGCAACAGAAGATTTAGTCGAAATGTTCCAAAACTTCGGCATAATCAAGAATATTAATCAAACAAAATTAATAGAACTCGGCAAAGCTGTGAGCGAATTTTTCGGAAGAGAACTCCCCGGCTATGTCTATAAAGTTGGTCCAATTAAACACTAATATCGCAATTAAATAAAAACAGTAAAAAATTACTTAACAAAAGGTATATAATTAAATGAAATTACAAAATAAAAATGTATTAATTACTGGGGCTTCTTCCGGTATCGGAAGGGCTTGCGCAGATGCCTTCGCAGCGGAAGGCGCAAACCTTATTCTTTTGGCTCGCAGAAGCGAGAAACTTCAAGCAATTAAAGATGAATTAAAGGCTAAATACTCCAATAATATTCACCTAATCACTGCTGATGTCCGCAATTTCGATGAAATTAAAAACGCTATTGATTCATTACCAACTGAAATTAATGACATTGATATTCTTATCAACAATGCGGGATTAGCTCGCGGAACTGGGAAGATTTTCGATGCTGATTTGCAGGACTGGGAAGAAATGATAGACACAAACGTCAAAGGATTGCTTTACCTTTCCCGAACAGTTATCCCAAAAATGATCGAACGCAATGCTGGGCATATTGTTAATATCGGCTCCATCGCTGGCTATGAACCATATTTGGGTGGCTCCGTATATTGTGGCACAAAACACGCCGTCCGCGCCATCTCCAAAGCATCGGCAATTGACTTAAATGGCACGAATATTAGAGTTACTGAAATTGACCCAGGAATGGTAGATACTGAATTTTCAGAAGTTCGCTTCCACGGCGACAAAGATAGAGCTGATAATGTATATAAGGGCTTAACCCCACTTTATGGTGAAGATATTGCCGATATTGCGATTTTCGCCTGCACACGCAAATCAAGTGTAATGATTCAAAGCATTCTTGTTACGCCGACTTGCCAAGCAAACGTAACGACTGTTAGTAGAAAGTAAATTCGATTATTCACTCGGCTATAACAGTCGATAAATAATAATATAAAACAATCAACCCACTGCTTTAGCTGTGGGTTGATTTTGTATAAATAAGCTATTTTATTATTCTTTATTTATATTCTTAATCTATTGCGAATCTTACACCTGCGTATAATTTCCTGCCCATAACTGGACCCCATACCATTGAGCCATCAAAATACTCGCCAAATGGTTTATCATAAGAAATAATAGGATGATGAATTTTGAAATCAGTTAAGTTATCGCCACCGACATAAATCTCGAAATTTGATAATTTTACCGTGATTTGCGATTGCAAAGTAAAGAATGGTTTAAATTCCTTCTCTAATCTGTATTCCGCTGGATTTTGCTCTGTGCTTGGCAGAGAACCGCCACCATTTACAACGCCTGTAATATCAAATTTAAACATACCTTGGTCAGTAGAATAAGCAAGGTTTAGGTATGTTTTATATCTGCTTGCGAGAGGTTTTTCAATCAATTGTCCATTAACAGTAGTTTTTACGTCATTGTAGCGATATGCTGCCATAATATCAATATTGCTAATCGGAGAGAAGCTAATATCGATTTGGTAAGCATTTGAATATGACTTTCCTTTTAAGTTATAGAAATGGACTTCGCCCGGATTTTTCTCTAAATCAACGATTGTTTGATTTTTGAAATCCGTATGATAATAATCAGCATTGATTGTCCATTTTGTTTCGAACATATCAAGAATGAAGGTGCTATTTACGCCGTAATTCCATGATTCCTCAGCATTTAATTTTTCATCAACGAAAACATCGCGCGAGCTAATGAATAAACCCGCATTTTCTGCGAAGATATTCGGTAAATGATAGCCTTTTCCTGCTGATGCTCTAATTGATACCTCTTCAAATGGTTGATACTTGACGTGCAAACGAGGAGTGAATAGATTGCCATAAATATTATGGAAATCATATCTGGCACCTGCGATTATGGATAGATCTTCAATTCCTGTGAAAGTATATTCCAAGAAGACTCCCGGCACGCGCTCAATTTTGTTCATTAGTGTATCTGTTAGGTTAGTTGCATTTGCTAATGAATTAGTGAAACGCTCCTTAAATTCATCATAATTAAAGCTCATTCCAAGGTTGATTTTATGTAAATGATCATCTGCAGAATGTTCTTCTTCGGCTTCTTCGGCTTCCTCTGCTTCGTGGTCGTGAGAATGCTCAGCTTCCGAAGTGCTTCCATCTGCTGCTATTGAAGCAGTGTTAGTCGTTTCTGATGTTGTTGAATCGATTTCCTCGCTGTCGTGGTCGTGTCCACAGCAAGCATCTTCTTCCTCATC
>CAZGXC010000057.1:10144-10651 GCA_964529535.1 uncultured Hyphomicrobiales bacterium
ATCCGCGGACTCTATCTCCCTTATCTCCGCTGGAGCATCTTCTTCCTCATCGTGTTCGCAACAAGCGTGTTTTCTTTGTCCGAATTTAGTTTCATACAAAACTTTCCCGAAGAAAGATTTTTGGTTTCCATCATAAGTTTTCTTTCCGTAGAATGAATTTTGATTATGTGTAGAGAATGAATACATCGCAGCGATACTATGGTAATTTTCAGTTGGCAGGACGTATCCGAGCTTCCCGAATAACTCATATCTTTCTGCCTTGATTTGTATTCCATATCTATTTGGATCTTGATTTGGGAAGAATCCAGTTTGTCCGGATTTTCTTGTCTCATTAAGAGCTTTGATTGTATGAATTGTATGCAATCCATTATTATCATATTCCCATTTATTCATTGCTGAATATTGAGTTTCCATCGGATGGTCGAGGAACTGATCTTTGTTGTGGTCTAATTCATTTCCAAAATGATTGAAGTGAAGCAGTAGATTAGTATTCAGGTTATCCGTTAC
>CAZGXC010000057.1:10661-14475 GCA_964529535.1 uncultured Hyphomicrobiales bacterium
TGCCAATGGCATCTGCTTCAAGCATTCCGTCGAGGCTTCCGTAAACATTTACAAAGAATGGTTGAGTGCTGTTTGGCTTTTTATATTCTACGTTAATTTGCCCAGTAATTGATTCAAATCCAGCAGTTACGGATGCGGCTCCCTTTGATATTTGGATAGATTCCATCCATTGACCTGGGACGTAGTTTAATCCGTAAGTAGTTGATAATCCGCGTAAATTCGGTATATTTTCCGTCATCATTTGCGTATAAATACCTTGAAGTCCGAGCAATTCAATTTGCTTTGCACCAGTTACCGCATCGGTGAAATTCACATCGACAGATGGGTTCGCAGTAAAGCTTTCAGATAAATTACAGCAAGCTGCTTTGCGTAATCCAGCGAGGGAAATTTCCTGAGTCTTTATCGCAGATTCAGATAAAGTAATAGCTGATTGCTTTCCATAAACTGTTACCGCTTCGGAAGTGCTTGGCTCTAATTGGATTTCCAAATATGAGACATCGCTTTTTATCTCCTGCTTTAGAGATTCATAGCTGGCATAAGATACGATTAAGACATTGCTTTTTGAGCTTCTCTCGAGGGTAAATTCCCCGTTTTTCTTGGTGTTCGCACCTTGGTTTGTATTTTCCCACATTACTGTGGCGCCAATTAATGGCGTTTTATTTTGATTTACATCATATCCATAAACGACACCCTTAATTGAGTCAGCCTGTAAATACGTAGCGGATATGAGGATAGCTATTATAGCTATTATATTAATTTTTAAAGATTTCATCTTGTTAAATTCCATATTATTATACAAATTTTGAAAATATTAATTTGAAGGAAATTGCCTTGCAACAATCTCTTTCTAATTATTGTTTTATAAAAAGGTATCGTGCCAATAAGTGTTAGGCTATGGAATTTGCGGGCTTATCTTCGGCAGAAGATAATGAATAGATGTGGGTAATGGGAATTACCTTGGGTATTAGAATTTTATTATTCCCAGCGATTTCTATATTGATAATCTTGTTAATTGATTCTTGCGAAGCTACATCAATATCTGGGATTGTGTATAATTCAGCAAATACTATTGGTTGAATTTTATAATGTGAAGGAGAGAACACATCAGAAATACTAATGCTTATCTCTGTTTCTTGGCAACAATCATCGCATATTTCTGAATAATGCATGTTGTGCTCATGCGGACGAGAGTGATCATTATGTTGCTTACAACAATCACATAAGCCCTCATGCGAATGCTCGCAGGGGCATTCTGCTTTATTATACAGCGATATACTCTCTGCTTTATGGCTTGCGCAAAAATGCAGATTGATATTCACTCCAATTACAGAAACTGTAAATGAAAAGAGAATTAAGTAAATTGCTATATGTCTAATCTTATTTATCAAGTATTGAACGCTATATATAATCTTTCAAAGCGGAGAGACGATTGTTAATTGTTATTATTTTACTTTTTCTAAGCCCATTTTATGAGTTAATATCGCAAGACTTTGGATAAACTGAGCATTTTCGACGATGATATCCTTGGGTAAGTGTAAAATTACCGGCGCAAAATTCCAAACGGCGCGAATCCCACCAGATACAAACATTTCAGCACAAGCTTGTGCTGACGTTTCAGGCACGGCAACAATTCCGATTTTGATTGTCATCATTTTTGCCACTACTACCAATCTATCCATCTCTAAGATTTCAATGCCGTTAATCGTTTTGCCGATTTTTTTTGTATCATTATCAAAAGCAGCTACGATATTTAAACCGCATTCCTTTAAGCCCTGATATTGCATAAGAGCTGTGCCGAGGCTGCCCGCCCCAACGAGGAAAGCTTTCTCTTCCCTATGCCAATTAAGCATCTCGTTTATAGCTCCAAGCAGCTCAACAATCTTATAACCTTTTTTGGGCTGTCCCACGATTCCGGCATATTGAATATCTTTCTTTACTTGAACTGAATCAAAGCCAAGCTCGCTGGCTATTAATGTGCTAGATACTATTAAGCGACCGTCCCGTTTCATGCTTTCTAACAAGAATTTATAGTGCGATAATCTACGCACTGTTGGGTCTGGCACCTGAATATTTCTTATTTCTTCTTTCATTTTGATATGGTTAATCTTTTATCGTTATATTTATACCGATATATGAATATCTATTGAATACAAAATTAAGGGAAAATTTATAATTAACCAATACTTTTTTTTAATTTCACAATAAAAAAACATATTTTTTTTAAATTGAAGAGAATTAATAAAATAGAATTTCGTTCAATTTTATTCTTTGATAAATAATTTAGCCATCTAAATTTGCTTTACCAGCTGGTGTAATGAATATTTGATGATATTTTTCCTCGCTGTATTTTATGAAGCCGAGACAGTAGACTATTTTTAGCAAATATTCTACCTCGGCTTCATCATTTTTGACGAATACTGCAAAATAATCATCTTCATAGTATTCAAATGCTTTTATGGCTTTGGATCTTTCGCCAATTAGAAAGTCTATTAAAACCCGCTTTGTTAGCTTGCGATTATGCTTTTTTACTACTTGTAATAATATGGAAATATTATTCATATTGATTAGCTTGTTGCGTCCATCGCAGGAGGAGCAATTATTGCAAGTATCGGGGATATCAGTCTCGCCAAAGTATTGAAGGATGAAATTCCGCTTGCATTCGCTTGCGAAAATATAATCTTGGACATTATCGAGCTTTCTCAAAGCCAAATTCATTCGCCTTGATAATTCTTTCCCAAGGCTATCAAAATCGATATTTGCTATATTATTTGGATTAAGCTGATAGCGCAAAGATTGGCTATTCCCTTTAAAACTAATAATATCATGGAAAACCAGAATCATTAACTTATTTTGAAGATCGTCAAGTTTATATTGATATTTTTGAGCAAATGTTGAAATATCAAATTCACAGGGACGCGCATAAGCATCTTTGCCGATGAATCTAACGCAATTTTCTACTAATTCATATAGTGGTGGAGCGACTTTTGCGCGGAAATTGCGGATTTCTTCCAGAGTATATTTTACTTGGATAAGGTTCTCGCCAAGGTATTGATTGCGTTCCACCACGCCAATCCTTTCAAATTGCTTAAGCGTTGCGCTTACCGCAAAAACAGGGATGGTGAGGGCTTTTGCTATTGAAAATTCATCGAATGAAAATGTGTTATTGCTTTCAGTATTCGGAAAACTCCCATTACTTGCATTTTGGTAATTATTCAAAATATAGGAGAATACTGATTGCAATATTTCGATTGATGGATATGTATTATTAATGAAAAATTCTTGTAAATTTCTATCCAATGGATTATAGAGAATATAGCAATCCGCAGGCTTGCCATCGCGTCCGGCTCTGCCTGCCTCTTGATAATATGCTTCGAGGCTCTGAGTCATATCCGTATGGATTACGTTCCGCACATTTGCTTTATCCACGCCCATTCCGAAAGCATTTGTAGCTATGATTGTGGAATTTTCATTATTAAAGAAATCATTTTGCACTTGGGTTCTGTAATCATCATTCAAACCAGCGTGATAATACAAACAATCAGCCCCAAGTTTTTTTAAATCTTTGTGCAATTTCTCTACTTTTTTTCTGGAGCCACAATATATTATATTAGATCCATTGCTCTTGCTAATGATTTGGAATATCCTTTTTACCTTGTCGCCCTCAAAGAGAAATTCTGTTTGATAGCTTAGGTTTGGGCGGACGAAGCCTCGAATAAACTTCTTTGTCTTTTGCATACCTAATTGCTTAAGAATATCTTCTTGGACTTCATGTGTAGCAGTTGCCGTTAGTGCGATAATTGGCAACTGGAGATTG